>JAOUPD010000005.1 GCA_029880065.1 Hadesarchaea archaeon | reverse complement strand
GGCAGAAGCGAGGACGAGCTTCATCAGGAACAACTCGTTCTACACGCAAAAAAGGTGGTGGGCCCGCCGAGATTCGAACTCGGGAACTTCGCCATGTCAAGGCGACGTCATAACCACTAGACCACGGGCCCCAAAATGAATTTGAGTTGAGTTGGTATAAATCATCTACAGTCCAAAAGTGGTGGACCGGGCGGGATTTGAACCCGCGACCTCCCGCAATTTGGATGAACTTTGCAGTTTGCCAAGCGGACGATCATTCTGTTGACGAGGAAATTTTTCCCCCTTCATTTCCAGGCTGATCCACCGGCCCACCGAGAAAGGGTTGTCATGCGAGCTTAAGAAATTTTGTGATTGTCTAACGCTGGACGTACACCCCAAGAAAAACTTCATTATTCACTTAGTTGCCGGAGGTACTGTCAATTTAAGCGAGCATTGTCCTAAATAGGACACAGAGCGAAAAGCCTAAGTTAACTTGCGTCGCTAACAAAGTTGCTTATTCGAAAAAAAAAAGCCTCCATGTCTACGCTATCAAACAACGGCTACCTGAGTCGCAGCCCTTGAATCGTCTTTACCTTCCAATTGTACCGTTTGATGCGGCGCGAGCGTCCGTAGCCACAGGCGGCACAAACTCCCCTCTGGACATGGTAAGCTCGCCTACCGCACCGTCGGCAACGAATGTGCACGACCTTGTGGCGCTTGCCCATTGATGCGGTGCCCTTGACCATTTCCCTCACTCAGCAGGCGAGATGAATATGACGCTGTCTCCCCGAATTACCATCGTCCCGTAGCGCTTCACTGCTTCGTGGCCGTGGATTTCATCTGTCTCCTCAAGCACTAGGTTGATGTGCATGTCGAAACCGCTAAGCTTTCCTCTGAATTCCCGGCCGCCCTTGAGTCCAACCAATACCGATGACCCCAAGGCGCGGTTGAGCACATCGAGAGGTCTCTGCGCCATGAAAATCATCAACTTCTCGCTAGCTGCGTATTTAACCTTATCGAACCACTTTTACTTGATGCCGATAAAGCGCCGTTATCACGTGAGAAAAGCTTTGCTTAAGCAACTTACACATAAAGTCGTCGAAAAGTTTGGTGAAACCACAGGCGAACTTTTAGAAGGGGCGATTGAAGTGATGGAGCTGGGCGAGGGCAGAGAAATCATCTTGGTTGATGGTAAAGTACTCCTGTTCAGGTTAAGTGATGAAATTTTTCCGACGCTGAAATCACTTGATCGAATTCCACTAAAGCGTGTAGTCGTTGACATGGGGGCAATCCCTCACGTCACCAACGGAGCCGACATCATGGCCCCGGGTGTGGTTTCAGCCGACGAGGAAATCACGCTAGGGGAGGGCGTGGTAATCGTGGATGAACGGCACAACAAGCCCATCGCGGTCGGACAAGCTCTTGTGCCCGGAGCTAAGATGCGAGGTCCGAAAGGGAAGGTGATCAAGAACCTTCACTATGTAGGCGATGAAATCTGGCAGCTTCAAGCAAAGAGTTAAATAGATTGAGAGCCACCGACCATTTGTTAGGGTGATTGCCTGAAATCCTTGAAACGATTGTTCGGGGGAAAATCCAAGGTAAGGCCTGAGACGGTCGAGGAAGTACCGATAATGGAAATCGAGGAAAAGGCCGTTAGCAGCCCGAGGGGCGTCAGCGAGCTCGAGCCTATCTACGTCAAGAGCATGGAGCTTCGCAGCCTTGTCGATGTCCAAGAGGTCGCGGATGAACTTCGAACCGGAAACATCATGGTCCTCGATATCAGCATGCTCATGAACCAAGACCCCGCCGAGCTCAAGCGGGCGATAGACCAGCTAAAAGGGATTTGTCAAGCTATCGGTGGGGACGTGGGGCGCCTGACGGAGTCAAAGGTGTTAGCTACCCCAAAGTTCGTCAACATCCAGTTCAAAAGAGCCATCGCATAATTTTTGGTGAATTCATGCGGAAGAGGGAGTTCCTGCTCCCTATCGAGCGTTGCCCCATCTGTGGGGCCAAGGGCACTTTTCGCGTCAAGGGTAGAATTGACCACATCCCATATTTCGGAGAGATAATGGAGACCTTCGCAAACTGCACCAGCTGCGAATTCAGGCACGCTGATGTCGTGTGCTTAGGCGAGCGCCCCCCGCTACGCTACGAGTTCCAGATCAAATCCGAAGAAGACCTCAAGGTTAGGGTCGTGAAGTCGAGCACGGGGACGATCAAGCTTCCAGAACTCGGGGTGACCGTAGAGCCAGGGCCAGCTAGTGAGGGCTATGTGTCGAACATCGAGGGAGTGCTCAATCGTGTAGAAGGGGCAATAAAGCTGGCGATTAAAAAAATTGATGCTACCAAGCGCCGGCGAGGTCAAGCGAAACTGAAAAAAATCGATGAAGTGCGCGCCGGGAAGCGGAAGACTAGGCTGATTCTCATGGACCCATTCGGGCACAGCACAATTGTGAACAGACGGGCCAAGAAACGCGAGTTGACCAAGCGGGAATTGGAATTGCTCAGGGAAGGTCCACCACGCTAGTGGAGCCTGATGGTCTCCAAGCTTCGGGGCGCCTTCGTCTCAACCTTGAAAAGTTTGTGCAGCGCGCTTGCTAGGCTAATACAATTGTTTTCATCACCATGGACGCATATGACGCGCTGCGGTTTGGGTGAGGCCCTTCGCACGTAGTTCAGCAACTGGGCCCGATCCGAGTGCCCGCTGAATCCCTCGACCGTTTGGATTTCCATGTTTACCTTCACCTCCGCTACCCTCCCCTTGTCGTTGCGTAGAGGGACCTCGCGCCATCCCTTCTGGATGCGTCGCCCGAGTGAGCCCTCGCACTGGTACCCGACGAAGACAAGGGTGTTACGCGGGTCGGGCGCGAGGGTTTTGAAGTACTCGAGCACTGGGCCTCCGGCCATCATCCCTGCCGTCGATATGATTATCGCCGGGTCGCCTTCAATTACCTGTGCGCGTTGGTCTGGACCCTTCACTCTCTCGAAGAGATCGGAAATGAACGGATTCTCGTCGGCTCGGAATATCCGTTCGCGCAGCTCTGGGGACAAATACTCTGGATAAGCCGTGTGGATTGCCGTCGCCTCCCATATCATCCCATCTAGATAAACTGGCGTCCCGTCGAGTAGTCCCTTTCGCTTGTAATCCTCAAGCAGTACCATGACCTCTTGCGCACGCCCGACCGCGAATGCCGGCACGATAACCTTGCCCCCACGCTTCGTGGTCTCGGTCACGATTCGAATGAATTCCTTCTCAGCATTTGCGCGGAAGGGCTGGATGTCCTCAGCACCTCCGTATGTGCTGTCCATGATGAGGGTCTCCAAGCGGGGGAATGTGCAGACGGCAGGGGATAAGAGGCGCGTACTATCGAATTTCAGGTCGCCCGTGTACACGAGGTTGTAGATTCCCTCACCAATGTGGATGTGTGCAATCGCGGAACCTAAGATGTGCCCCGCGTTGTGGAAGGTGATCCGGACATCGGGTGCGATGTCGGTAACATCGCTATAATCGAGCGGAATGCAGTGACGAAGGAAGGTGGTGATGTCGCGCTTGTTGTAAGGGAGTGGTCGATCCTCGCGCTCAGCTATGCCCACGTAGTCCAGCTGAAGGAGCACGGCGAGGTCGCGTGTGGCTGGAGTACAGTAGACGGGCCCTTCGAACCCGTACTTGAAGAGATATGGGACGAACCCGCAATGATCGAGGTGGGCATGGGTGAGAATCACAGCGTCCAGTTCGGGCAATCTGATCTCCGGGACCTCAAGGTGGGGAAAAGCCCGATCCTCGGACGCGACATTTACACCGCAGTCGATCATGACTCGGCTTTCAGGGGTCTGGAGCAAAAACGAGGAGCGCCCAACCTCGCGCGCGCCCCCTAGGGCCGTGAAACGAATCCAGTCACCCTTGCTCTTGGGCTCGCGGTGGATCCGCCTGCCTATCTTCCGCAGGATGTCGCGTCGCTTGGTACTACCCTGGATTATCGAGAGGCGGATGTTCCGTACAATTTCTGATTTGATAGGTGGCGCCCGCACCACCCGGGGCGTCCAGCTGATTTCTCGCATTATCTCGCGGAGCAAGGAGCCACCCTTACCTATGGCTATTCCGGGCTTCTGCGCCTCGATTGTAACTTCCCCCACATTCTGGCTGAAAATTATATCGGTTATTCCAGCCTCGGTAGGGACAAGGCGTCGGATGTCCTTCTCGGCTTTCTTAGGCTCGGTCAGAATTTTGGGGTCCGGACGGAGGATTATTCGTTTCCGGATTTTACGTGCGAACTCCTTTATCACCTCGCCGTTCTCCATTAGAAGGCCAAGGTTCTTGCAGTAGAACACTACCCTAGGGCCCTCGAAATCGATATCGGAGATTGCGCTGGCGAAAGGTGTCTCCTCTCGCACAATTCGCTTGATTTCTTGTAATAGCTCTTCCGCAGCCATGCGTTCCCCCTTCCAAGCAGTTATTTCAAACAGTTAGATTAAGCCAATTTTTTTATCTCTTCGGGCGAAAGTTCGCGATATCCCTTACTTGTTATTGCAGCAACCATGACTTCATTGCCCGTGGCGATATCGCGCTTTATCGCCGTTTGCACAGCTTTGATCGCAATGGGCAATGCTTCCTCGATGCTCATACCCTCCTTAAACTCGGTTTCGAGCACACCATATGCAACTGGTGAACCCGAGCCCGTAGCCACCATGATTTCCTCGGTCAGTGCGCCATCGAGGTCGACGAAGAACAACTTAGGGCCGAAGGCATCGGAGCCCCCGACGAGCAGGTTCGCAATGTAAGGGAATGGTCCGTACGCGTGGAGGACGTTAGCAACAAGCCTGGCACTTGCTCGCACGTTCATGGGCGCCCCCTCGCGCAGCAGGTAGTATCTGGCCTCGGCCTGGAGCGTACTCACCAAGCTCTGAGTGTCCGCGACCCCTCCCGCGGTGGTGGCGCCGATGGTGTTAGTTATCTTGAACAACTTCCGAGCTTGCTTGCTCGCCACAAGATATCCCATCGTGGCCCGGGTGTCCGTAGCGAACACCACACCGTCCCTGCACACGAGCCCGACCGTTGTCGTACCCTCAAGATATTTAAGCTTTGATTTTTCCAATCTAATTCCTCGCTTGAAAAAATGCTGCACTAGAAGCAGCAATTTAGTGCTGGCGTTAACGGTATATAAAGTTTATTAACCAACAGAAGTGCGGTAAAACTTATGAAAGAACCTAAACGTATAGAGCTGCCTCGCGAGGTCTGGATAGGCCCACGCGTGATTGCGCGGATTACTGACGTTTGCAAGCGCTTGTGTCCCGGCAAACATGCCTTAATAATTGCCGACGCCACGACTTCCAAACTGGTTGGAGCTGGAGTTCAGCGTTCACTTAATCGTGCTGGTTTTGAGGCCGAGTGCTCGATAGTCAATCAGGCCGATATGGCGACCGTCGCCAAGGTGCGCAAGCTCGTTAAAGACAAAGTAAACTTTCTGCTGGGTGTCGGAGGTGGCACATGCATAGATGTAGCAAAGTTAGCCTCGTTCAAGGAGGGCAAGCCATTCATCTCAGTGCCCACTGCTGCTTCTCATGATGGCATCGCCTCCTCTAGGGCCTCAATCAAGGGTGGAAGAAAACCGACGTCAATAGAAACCCACGCCCCCATCGCAATCGTCGCAGACACACTCATCATTAAACGCGCGCCTCATCGCCTGCTCGCAGCTGGTTGCGGGGACCTCGTGGCGAACTTCACAGCGGTCCGCGACTGGGATCTCGCACATCGATTGTTTGGCGAACCCTACAGTGAACATGCCACAGCTCTCTCGCTCCTCGGTTCTCAGATTGTGATGGAGAATGCTGAGCTCATCAAAAAACACACAGAAGAGAGTGTGCGCAAGGTCGTGAAGGCGCTAATCTCGAGCAGCGTGGCAATGGGAATCGCTGGGAGCAGCCGTCCGGCGAGTGGCGCAGAGCATTTGTTTAGCCACGCACTTGATCAGCTCAATCCCAAACCTGCGCTCCATGGTGAGCAGTGTGGCGTGGGGGCGGTGATGATGGCCTACTTGCACGGAGAGGACTGGCAGGCATCCGAGAGGCGCTCCGCACGATAGGATGTCCTACGAACGCGAAGGAACTCGGCATTCCAGCGAAGTGTGTAGTTAAAGCTCTTACCACGGCACATCTGATAAGACCTGAACGCTACACCGTGCTAGGTACGGGGTTAAGTAAACGCGCGGCAGAGCGGCTGGCGAGAACAACAGAGGTAATTTAGTTTGGTGAGTGTAACTCTTCCCTCACTATCGACCCCTTTAACCACTTTTTTCTGATTTTCCCCGCGAGCTTCCTGTCCTCGATGATAATGGATTTAGATATTCACACTTCTGGCAGCCGTAGATTGACCAGAGCTGGAATCCCCGAGGCCCGTTTAAGCCTTGAAGAACCGCACAATGTCAGTATCTCACTTCGGTACTTCTTTCATCATCTTTGCGACCGCTAGAGTTCGAGCAGTTTGGCCCGAATTTCATCGCCGCCGTTTATCATTATCTCGGCGGCATAACCTTTGCTGATTGGTCCAGGGTTAACCATCAAGGTTCGCCCCAGTTTGTCTGTATTTCGGGCCTCGTGCACGTGGCCGCAGAGCGCCACCAACGGCTGTTTCTGCTCGATGAACTTGCGTATGCTCTTGCTCCCAACATGAGTACCATCTGGGATCTGGTCGAGCTTAGTGTCGTAGGGCGGGGCATGGGTAACCAATATCCTGTTGGAGTCGGGGGTGCAGGCTAGAGCCGCCAGTTCCTCTTGGATCTCCACTTCGGTTAGCTCGAAGGGAGTGTTGAAAGGGGTTAGATTAGAACCCCCCAGCCCCACAAAGGTGATGTCGTCGAGCCGCTCGCACCTGCTGTGGAGGTTAACCCCGTACTTGTCGAACACCTGCAGAATCTGCTTGGGGTCACAGTTTCCTGGTATCGCAAACGTGGGCACGCCCGTCGCCTTGACCCGCTCAAGCAAGCTTTCAGCGAGATTAGCTGGGCCGAGGTTCGTGATATCGCCTATAAGCACGAGGCAGTCATAGCCACGTTTGAGGAACTTCAAGAGGTTTTGCTCACCGTTCGGATTACCGTGAAAATCAGCTACCGCTAAAATCTTCAACTGCCCACCGAAGCTTATAGGTGACAGAAAGCATTAAAAGTGTTTTGGGCCTTAAAAATGGTAAGCGAGTTGCTGGGGAAGTTCAGAGATCGCAGTTTGGCGACTCGAATCCTGCAAAAAATTCTAGAACTCAGCCCAAATCGCAAAGTAAAATTCATGCATGTGTGCGGGAGTCACGAGCTAACCATCACAAAATTTGGTCTCCGTTCACTTTTTCCCGATTGGCTCGAAGTGATTAGCGGCCCCGGCTGTCCAGTTTGTGTAACGAACGTGGCGGAAATCGACGAGGCGATTGAGCTTGCTAAACAGGGGTACCTCATCACCACCTTTGGCGACATGTTTCAGGTCCCCGGAACCCAAACTTCGCTCGCCGGTGCAAAGACCGACGGCGCGGATGTCAGAATAGTCTACGGCACGGCGGATGCGGTCGAAACGGCGCGACGAAATCCTGCGCGAAAGGTCATCCACGCGGCTGTTGGATTTGAAACGACTGCCCCCACGACAGCCTCCGAGCTCCTTCGCGAACCCCCCGAGAATTTCAGCTTGCTTGTGTGCCACCGCCTGATTCCTCCCGCGATGGAGTTTCTGCTAGCATCGGGGAAGGCTGCACTCGACGGGTTCATCTGCCCAGGCCATGTCTCAACCATCATCGGTTCTAGGCCCTACGAGCCTCTCTCAAAGCGCTACGGAGTACCACAGGTGATCGCTGGATTTGAGCCCATCGACATTCTACTTGGGGTCTGGATGTTGTTAAAGCAGTTGCGCGAGGGGAAGGGCGAAGTGGAGATCGAGTACACCCGCTCGGTTCGCTCAGAGGGGAATGCGGTAGCACAAGAAAAAATGCGTGAAGTGTTCAAAATTGTTGACAAGCGATGGCGCGGCTTCCCGGTGATCCCGAAGTCGGCCCTTCAGTTGAGGCACGAGTTCAAAGAGTATGATGCACGTACAAAATTTGACGTTCATGTGGAGAGCATGGTGGACTTCGCAAAGGGATGCAGGTGCGGCGAGGTACTTAGGGGGCTGATTCACCCTTGTGAATGCCCGCTGTTTAACAAAGCGTGCACTCCAGAGCACCCAGTAGGGCCATGTGCCGTAACCACAGAGGGCGCATGCAACATCGCAATGAAGCACCAACCATCATCTTAAACCGCTTTTTCCTCTCTGGATAATCTAATTACTTAGGATTCATAATTAATATCCAACATTTAGGCGTGAGGATTAAGGATTAGTATACAATATCCCTGATTTTTTCAATTTAAAGACGAATATTCTCCAATTTTACAATTTATATGGGGATATATGACTATTTTTGCCGAAATAGTTAAAAATTCCTTATTTTTGTTGATTTAGAGGAAAATTTTTATACCACTTTCCCATAATTTAGCTTGTTCTCGGTGATTGGGTTGGCTGCAGCAAAGAAAAAAGTGACTGAACTCCTCAGCTCGGTCCGCAAGGAGGGCAGACTTGAGTTAACGGAACTCGATTCCAAGCGGATTCTCGCTGTCTGGGGGGTGCCAGTGAATCGAACTGAGCTTGCCCGTGACCTGAGCGAGGCCATTAAAGCTGCACGGGAGGTTCGTTATCCTCTCGTCCTAAAAATTGCTTCCCCAGACATCATTCATAAGAGCGAAGCGAAGGGCGTCAAAGTTGGGTTGACCTCAGAGCTGGAGCTTCGACAATCGTTTGATGAGCTGATCGATAACGCCCGTGCATACAAGCCGGACGCGAAAATTTTTGGAGTGACAATCCAAGAATACCTTCCTCCTGCCCGCGAGGTGATCGTTGGCGCTCTGCAGGACCTCTACTTCGGCGCTACGGTGATGTTCGGGTTGGGGGGCGTATGGATCGAGGTACTTAAGGACATCAGCTTCAGGCTAGCTCCGCTCAACGCTGAGGATGCGCGCGAGATGATTCAAGAAATTAAAGGCTACCCAGTGCTCGCGGACATCCAGAGGGCGCCTCCAGCCGACATTGACGCACTCGTCAACATCATCCAAAAGGTCGGGCAGCTAGCACACGAGTTCCCTGAAATAACCGAGATAGACCTGAACCCAATTTTCGTGTTTGACAACGGAAAGGGCGCGGTGACAGCCGACGCCCGGATAGTCCTTGGGGGGCGCAAGTAATGTCGGGCGAAGTTAGAGCAATTTTCGAGCCGAAATCAGTCGTACTAGTAGGCGCTTCTGCTAAAGAAAGAGTGGGGGCCGCTTCGCCAGTCTTTTTTGGCTCGCTTGTTCACAACACACTTCGCTTCTTCAAGGGTAAGACTCACGTCGTTGATTTTAGTGGAAGGCTTGACGGTGCTGTCAAAAATTTGGATCAAGTCCCCAGCGGATGCGATATCGCGGTAATGGTGTTGCCCCCTAAACTCGTTATGAAAAATTTACGGAAGCTGTTTGCTCGAAAAGTGAAGGCCATGGTTTTGGTCGCCGGAGGTTTTGATCAACATCAGCTAGAGGAACTTACGCGCGCGGCCGCCAAGCAAAAGGTTCGGGTGCTTGGCCCAAACGTGCTGGCGGGGGTAATCAACACGACGAAGGGCTTGTGTATAACTCTCGAGCGTGGACTCATGCCACCATGCGGCGGCATTGCGATGATCTCGCAGAACTGCGCGGTTGGAACGGCGATGCTTGATCGAGCCTGCGCTTACAGCGTGGGCGTGAGCAAATTCGCGTCAATCGGTGAGGGCGCCGACATCACAGAAACGGACTTGCTTGAATTTCTAACACACGACAAGGAGACGAAGGTAATTTGTATTTACTTAGAAAGCGTTCGTGATGGGCGAAGGTTTCTTGAGTCGATTCGCGAGGCGGTGCAAAAAAAGCCAGTCGTAGTGCTGAAAGGGAGCACTGTGCGCGAGGGGGTTGAGCGGAATAGAATATTCGTCGCTGCCCTTAAGCAGGTCGGCGCTCTTCAAGTCAGTGATATCGAGGAGCTCCTTAGCGTCGCGGATGCACTAGCGAAGCAGCCATGCATGCGGGGCAATCGGGTGGCTGTAGTCACTAACGTTAGTGGACCGGCAGTTTTGGTCGCGGACGTGTTATCCCGCGAGGGGTTAGCGTTGGCAAAACTCTCCGACAACATCATAAAGAAAATCATTCAGAAATATCCAAATATCAACATCGCGGATTGGGTGGACCTCGGCATTGACGCAAATGGCGATCGGTACAAGTTTGTTCTTGAACAAGTGCTATCGGACTCGGGTGTCGACGGTGTGGTAGTAGTAAACGAACTCAAGTCGACGTTTCTCAAACTCGAAGATGTTCAGGAAGCAGCAAAAGCAGTGAAAAAGTCGAAGAATACACCAGTAATCGATATTGTGATGTGCGGGGAAGACTGCGTCCTTGTGCGGAATGAACTACGTGACAAAAATGTCTGCGTTTACGATTCACCGAGGAAAGCCGCTCAAGCGTTGTGTGCACTTTGCTCATACGGAAAAATTCTCAAGAAAGTTGGAAAATGAAGAAGACGGGCATCTACTTAGCCAGAAACTGCCCATATCCAGGCTTTCCAACTATATCTCCATTTTCGGCCACTACAATGCCTCGTGAGATTGTCATCACAGGCATACCCTTAATCCTCATTCCCTCGTAAGGGGTCCAGCCAACTTTGTAGTGCATTTTTTCAGCAGTTATCATTGCCTCCTTTTTGAGATCCACGATCACGAGATCCGCATCGGAGCCCTCGCGAATGACCCCTTTGCGCGGGTAGAGACCGAAGATTTGCGCAGGCTGGGCGCAGAGTGCATCGACAAGTCGTTCGAGCGTCAGCCTGCCCTTCGCGACACCCTCGCTAAGCATGAGCGGCAATAAGGTTTCGACGCTCGGAACGCCGACTTGGGCTGTCCAGATATTTTCCCACCCGACCTCCTTTTCCGCCTTGGTGCAAGGTGCATGGTCGCTCGAGACGATATCGATTATTCCCCCAGCCAAAGCATTCCAGAGCGCCACACAGTCTTCACTTGTTTTCAACGCGGGATTTACCTTCAGGTACGGCCCCAACCTTTGCATGTCTTCTCGCGTGAAAAGCAGATAGTGCGGGCATATTTCGCTGGTCACTGACATCCGCTTCTCCTTCGCCTTTTTGACGAGCTCAGCACCTTGGCGTGTCGTGATGTGGGCTAAGTGCAGTTTACAGCCGGTCCGTTTGGCGAGCATGATCACTTTTTCGATAGCTTTTTTCTCGGCTTCATTCGGGCACGACTCCGCATGAGCTAATGAGTCCCTCCGTCCTTCCTTGAGGAGCCTCCCCGTGCGTTTCCGCAGAACTTTGTCGTCCCCCGCGTGGACAAATGCAATACCACCAATATTTTTTATCGCGGCCATCAGCTTCTCTAAAACCGGGTCTTCGATGCGGTAGAGAGCACACGTAAATATCTTGAAAGATTTTATGCCGAGTGTGGCGAGCTTGGGGATATCTTTGATTGAGTCAGCGGTCATTTTTCCCGCGTGGAGATTAAAATCTATAAAGCTCTCCCTCTGTCCAAATTCAATGATATTTTTTATCATTTTTGGCGTCAGCATCGAGGTGTCGAGGGGTGTCACAATTACACTGGTGATGCCTCCCGCTACGGCCGCGGCACTACCATTTTGAAAATCCTCTCGAAAGGGATGACGATGGTCGTAGAGGTGGACATGGGCGTCGATAGCTCCAGGCATCACAATTTTCTCCTTCGCGTTGATTTCTCGATCAGCTTTGGGCAGTCCACTTGTAGCAATTTCGGAAATACGTCCTTCTTCGACCGCAAGCTCTCCCCGTATGATTCCCTCAGGCAAAACCAAGCGCGCATTTCGAATGACTAAATCGGCCAAAACATCACCAAGGTTAGGACAAGTTAACGTATCCTCAATGCAGCTGCCCGAATATCACCTTCGTTCACAGTTTTCGCGCCGCGATGTTTAGCTAGCTTTATCGCTTCATTCGACAGCTCAGTCGCATATTCCTCGAGGATTGCGCTGAGCTCAAGAGCGGCGTCGCGCGACACACGGACTTTAGCTGCTTTTCGAATAATCCGATCCATTGTGGATACTGAAAATTCTGACATGTTCTCGTCACTATAATCAAATGATTTAAGGGTTTATTTGGGTTTGGTGATATCCCCCACGGTTGAAACACATGATTTCTCGCTCGGTCCAAATTTAAGACACCGAAAGTTTAAATGTTCGCCGATGGTTTTGTTCTCAGGGATTGAATGGTTGACTTATTAATTAAAAATGGTTTGATAGTCACGATGGATAAAGATTGTCGCATCATTGCAAATGGTTCGATTGCAGTTGAAGACGGCCGCATCATCTCGGTCAAGCGGGGCAAGGTGAAAACCAAGAGCAAGCCAGAAGAGGTCATCGACGCCTGCGGCAAGATTGTCATGCCCGGCCTCATTTGCTCACACACCCATCTCTATGGCACGCTTCTGCGTGGCGCCCCGTTGAAAATTGAAACCCCTACCGATTTCTCACAAATTTTACAGCGCGTCTGGTGGCCGATGGAGGAGGAGATGACCCGCGAGGATGCGTACGCTAGCGCTTTGATTTCCTGCCTTGAGTTTATCAAGACGGGCACAACTATGTTTGCCGACACCTTTTCAGGTCCGAACGCCATAACCGGCGTGCTGGATCGGATTGCTGCAGCGGTCGAGCAATCAGGGATGCGGGGCATCATATCGTTTGAGGCGACCGAGCGCCGCACCCACGCCGAGGGGGCCAGGGGCACGAAAGAGAGTGAGCGGTTCATCCGGAAGATCAAGAAAAAACGCATGAGCCGGGTGCGAGGGATGTTCAGCATTCACGCTTCATTCACAGTTTCCAACGAGCTCTTCCATTACGTCCGAGAACTCGCGAGTCGCTATAAAGTGCCCGTGACCATCCACACCTCCGAGGGGCTGACGGACCTCTATCACAATTTAGGACGGTTCGGCAAGCGCACCATCGAACGGTTGAACGATGAAGGGCTGCTCGCACAGGATGTCGTGCTCGCTCATTGCGTGCATGTCAACGATGACGAGTTGACGATCATCAAAAAGACTGGAGCAAAGGTTGCTCACAACCCCATGAGCAACATGCTCAACGCAGTTGGGGTCGCGCCGATAGTGCGAATGCTCATGATGGATATCCCTGTGGGCTTGGGCAACGATGGGTACATCTTCGATGGATTTGAGAACATCCGAGCCGCCTTCTTGCTGCACAAGGTTGCCCTCCGCGATCCTCGCGCGATCTCGCTCATGGAAGCGCTCAAGATGGCGACAATCCGCGGGGCAGAACTCTACGGGTTGGGGAACGAACTAGGTTCAATTGAGCACGGAAAGCTCGCGGATATCATCATCATAAATCCGGCCACCGCGCCTACGCCTGTACGTCCTGAAAATGTCGCCGAACACATCGTCAACACCGTTGATGGCGATGATATCGAAACGGTCGTCGTCGAGGGCAAGGTCATAATGCGCGAAAGAAAAATTCAAATGTTCGACGAGGCGGAGGCGGTGAAAGTGGCGCGGAAATCGGCAGAAAAACTCTGGCAGAAGTTTGAGGCAATAAAAAGGAGATGATGAGATGGTCGATTTATCTGTGGAGATATGTGGCTTAAAATTCCGTAACCCCATTTTGCCTGCGGCTGGCCCCACGGTGCACAACGGAGATGCTTTGGTAAAAGCCGCGGAGGGTGGCGCGGGCGGATTGGTCGCGAAGACTGTGAGCGTTTCTCCTGCCCATGTACCCCGCCCCTGTATAATCAAGGTCAAGGATAGCTTGCTGAATGCCGAGCTTTGGACCGACCTGCCGCTCGAGCAATGGCTTCGCCACGAGTATGCGAAGGCGAAGCGAACGAGGCTGCCGTTGATAGCGAGCGTTGGCTACAATGCCGAGGATATCCGGGCTGTTGCCCCCAAGCTCAAGGCGGCCGGTGTGGATGCCCTCGAGCTATCGACTCACCACCTCGAAAACGACCCGATGCCGGTGGTCGAAGCGACGAAAGCCGCGAAGGAGGTCGTCGATATTCCAGTGCTCGTGAAAATCAGCCCGAACGTGCCCGACGTGGCCCAATTCGCGCGAGCTGTAGAAGAAGCAGGGGCAGATGGCATAGTCGCGATAAACTCGGTGGGGCCATGCTTAGCAGTCGACATAGAAAACACGATGCCCATGCTCGGGAGCATCTCTGGCTATGGCTGGCTCTCGGGCCCCGCGATCAAGCCTCTCGCGGTTCGATGCGTGGCCGATATCTGCCGCGCGGTGAAGATACCTGTCATTGGAGCGGGCGGAATCAGTAACGGGCGCGATGCGGTTGAGTTCATAATGGTTGGGGCCTCGGCGGTGCAACTCTCAACTGCAGCGATAGTCCGCGGATACAAGATTTATGGACTAATAGCAGACGAGATGGCTAAGTTCATGCGTGCAAAAGGCTACAACTCGATCAACGATTTTAAGGGCATCGCACTTCATCACCTGCCCGAGCAGCCTTTTCGTACCACAGCCAAACCTCCTGAGGTAACTGCGTCGAGGTGCACGGGCTGCGGGCTCTGCGAGCGGTACTGTCCATACGATGCGATCCGTATCGTCGGGAGAATCGCCCGCCTAGACCCCGTCAAATGCTACGGCTGCGGGCTCTGTGTTTCGGTCTGCCCAACGCGAGCAATCCGGTTATAATCGCGCAGAACTTCGGTGGATATCTTGCATCACAAACATTTTTCGAACGCACCACAACCCTTGGATCAATTGAATCATGAATCGATTTTTGACTTCATAATTTATTTCCATGACATTTAATTACAACAAATGATTTAGAAAGAACGATGCAGATGTCGCAACCTACCAGAATAAAGCAACTGATTCACAATGGGGTTCTCATCCCTACCTACGAACCCCAAGGCTTCACCATCCGTTATAAGGGGAAGAAACTCTCGTTGACCCCCGAGCAAGAGGAGATGGCCGTCGCATGGGTCAAGAAGCTGGGGACAGACTACGTGGAAGACTCTGTCTTCACCAAGAACTTCGTGGAAGACTTCTCCAAGGCGTTAGAGGTTGAAACTTCCTCCAAAATAGAAGACTTCGATTTCTCCAAGATTCAACGCTGGGTCGAACAGGAAAAAATCAAGAAAGAAAACATGCCACGCGAGGCGCGAAAGGCGTTGGCTGAGGCAAGGAAGAAAACTCAGGAAGCCAACAAGGAGAAGTGTGGATACGCCGTGCTCAACGGTGAACGGGTGGAAATTGGCTACACCGTAGAACCCCCTAGCATTTTCATGGGTAGGGGTAAGCATCCATTTAGAGGAAGATGGAAGCCAAGAGTCACCTATTCGGATATAATACTGAACCTGTCACCCGATGCCCCTACACCAACACCTCCGGGCGGGAAGCGCTGGAAGGAAAGGGTCTTCGATCCGAATGCCATGTGGATAGCCAAGTGGCAGGACAAGCTCAGCGGGGATCTTAAGTATTTATGGATAGCCGACACTGCGCGCTTCAAGCAGGAGCGCGAGATCGAAAAGTTCAACAAAGCCCGAGAGCTGGAGGATCTCGTCGAAAAGGTCCGGCAACACATTGAGGAGAGTTTGGTCTCGGAGGACATCACCCAGCGCAAAATCGCGACCGTATCTTACTTGATAGACAATCTAAAAATGAGGGTCGGCGACGAAAAGGACAAGGACGAAGCTGATACCGTTGGCGCAGTGACGCTGAGAGGTACACACGTCAACATAGACCACTCTGGACAGGTGAAATTCGACTTCCTAGGCAAGGACTCGGTAAGGTGGGTCAGAACCATCAGGCCACCTGCTCAAATCACAAGCAACCTGAAGTCCTTCATCGGGAAACCTAGAGCACAAATTTTCTCGGGAATCCGATCGGAGCACGTAAACGCTTTCTTAGGCCAAGTGATGCTAGGACTCACGGCTAAAGTCTTCAGGACTTATCACGCCTCTAAGAGCGTCAGAGAATATCTCGCCAATTCCAAGGTTCGACCCGAAGACACAGACTTCGAGAAGAAATATGTGGCCAAGATGGCGAATCTCGAAGCGGCAATCACCTGCCACCACAAACGAAAGCTCCCGAAGAACTGGAAGGAATCCCTTGAAAAGAAAGTAAACAGACTAAAAGCCTTGAAGGCGAAGCTGAATGATGTCAAGGAAAGGCCCCGCTCACGCTCACGTGCGAAGCGGATAAAGAGCATTCAGGGGGGGATAAGGGCTGCCAGGCTCAAGGTGAAGCTGACAAAGGCTACGCGCGACTACAACCTTGGGACATCGCTCAAGTCCTACATCGACCCGCGCCTCTACGTCAGGTGGGCGGGAAAAGTTTCATACGACTGGAAAAAAATCTACCCCAAAACTCTCCAGCGAAAGTTCGCTTGGGCTGAAGATAGATAAATGTGTTTTTTAAGAGAGCACACCATCCGCGAACCGCTCGATGTACCGTAGATACTTGTTTAAGAAAGCCTCCTTCGAAAATTGCAGTCGAACTCGCTGCCGCCCTCGCCGCCCCATCTCGGCCGCTCGCTTGGGGTCGCATGAGCATGCTTTCTCCAACCTGTCGGCGAGCTCGCGTTCGCTCCCAGTCCGGAAGTACAGCCCCACTTCACCATCAACAATCTCTCGCAGCGCCCCAGCCGTAGAGACTATCGTGGGCACCTCACACGCCAGCCCCTCGGCCGTCGCGTATGAGAAGCTCTCCCAGTAGGAGGGCATGATGGTGAAGGTGCTTGAGGAGTAATAGTGGGGAAGCTCGCGCAGCCGCCGCCATCCCACCAGCTTGACATACTTAGAGAGATTCATGCGCTTCACCGCCCGCTTTAACAAGATGCCGTCGTCTGTGAGCATCCGAAGCTCGAAGTTGGAGCACCCCCTGTCTACCACGCGCTGGACGCTCCGCAAGAGTAGGTCGACTCCCTTCTCTGGATGGTTCCGCCCGGCGTAGGTAAATACAGTTTTCCCGTTGGACTCGCACTTGACTCGGCTGAACAGGTTTGTGTCGACCCCGTTGTAAATCACGTCGATGCAGTTACGGTCGAACCGCCGGGCGAGCTCTCGTTTACAAGCTTTGCTCACAGTTACCGTCCGTCTAGAGTTCTCAATCGCTTTGGCCTCCAGCCTCGTATCGCGGCGAAGCCTGCGTTTGTTTGCTATTCGAACCCCAAAGCGCTCTGCAAATTTTTCCCGCAGGAACTCAGGGCGATGGGAGATGTACACGAGGTTGTCGAGTCTTGAGCGGGCAATCAGCTCCCCGAAAGCGAATGAGTTGGCCAGGACCACGTCAAATTTTTTGAGATCGACGGGACTGCGTCTTCCAAGCAACCGTTCCGCAAATCGTTTGGTCGCCGGGTACAGGACATCCGCGTCGTACGGACGGTGCTCGCGACACCTCGGGATGCGGACAAACAGCACCCGATAACCCTCGCGGTGGACCAGCCTGTCCCGCTGCGAGGGGACAATGAACGTGAGGCTGAGCCTTCGGCCTTGGGCACGGGCGAACGCCCCAAGCTCCGCTAGGTAGCCGAGGTACATCCCCGCCCCCGTCGCCACCCTGCTCCTAGAGGGGGGCTCCCAACCGAGAACTGCAACTTTTAACTTTCGCATCTGGAACACTTCACCTCGAGCCCGTCGAACGAGAATCATGACATCCTGCGCGGACCCAATCGGTGATGATACATGGGGACGCAAGAATAAAAATGTTTACCAAAAACGGAAAGCAAGGTGTATCGGTTTGTACGAAATGCGTTTTGAATCAAATACGATAGAAAATTGGTACCGCACCACCTAATTTTTGCTTGCTCGAACACGGCGAAAATCAAATCTGAAGAGAACCATAGCACCTCCGAACCCCCCTAGGAACCCGAACCCGTGGGCGAACACATCAATCCCCGGCCCGGCGCTCAGGAAAACCCCGGGGTCGGTGAAAATCAGCCAGAAAAAGGAGAGGAGAAGGGAAAAGGTCACGAGGGCGGGAAAAGTTTTCAGAAATCTCCGATCGAACCTGAACGGCCTCCATTTTTTACGCCTGCGGGCCCGGCGGCGCTCCTTGGAAAGTGTCTTTAGGTGGGCCGGTAGGCTCTGGATGCAGGCCGCAAGGAGGACTCCGAGGGCCCCGTATACGATTCCCGACGCGCCCCAGGAGTTGAAATCAGGACCGACCAGCGTCAGCGGATACTCTATTACATTCGCACCGATGCCGGCGAGGAATACGAGCCAGAAGAAGATGCGGCTCCAACGCCTGCGGACCCTCGTCGGATACGCAAAACTCACAGGGATGAAAAGCAAAGCCGCTAAGGTGAAACCCTCGAGGTTGCTGGCGAGGTGGGGGAGGTCGGCGTGGGTGAAGGCGGAGGTCAAGATGCCCCAAGGGCGGTCGGCGGAGAGCCAGAGGCCCTCGAGGAGCGGGGGGTGGAGAGCGACCAGACCGAAGATCGCAAGGTTAACGAGCGAGAAGATGATGAAGGCTAGACCAACACTTTTGAAGCCGGCTAGGTGGCGATAAAGAATGTAAACTCTCATTCTCCCTATAAAGATAAAAAAAGGAAATAAAAAGGTTGTTTATCGAGGGATCTTTAGGTTTTTACCTCACTTATTCTCAAACCGTGTCCTAGGTTATGCGCATCAGGGAAGTGATATGCTAGAGTTTCTCTTTCTTTTCTTTCTTCTTCTTTGCCATTTCTGTTCACCTCCTCGCACTTTTGTCGATATAAGGCATGCCAAAGAATCGCTGAGTCGTCGGTAGTATCCTTTTTCCTTTCAATCTTCCCATTTCTTCTCTTCTTCCTCCTCTTCCTCTTCTCCCTCTTCTTCGTATTTCCACTCCATGGGTATCTCCCTCACCTGTTCGCTGGGTATCATTTCAACTCCTATTTAAAGTTATCATTGGTTTTTATTTCATCATAAGTCGTAATACTTATAAACTGGAAGTTATGATGTATATCGCTGAAAAATTGGAAGTGATAAAATACAAATCTTAAGTGGTAAAGGCTACGGATGGTGATTTAAATGGCGGAGCTTGCAATCGCTCCCTTCAAAAGAATGCTGAGAAAGGTTGCGCCGAACATGAAGATATCGGACCCGGCGAAGAGGGAGATACGAAACATGGCGGAGAGATTTGCCATGGATGTCCTGAGAGGTGCCATAGATATAGCGAAGATATCAAGGAGGAGAACCGTGATGGTGGGCGACATAAGGGCCGCGAAGAGGCAGCTGGTCAAGACGATCTGATTGTTTTTGGTGGCCTAGTTAGAAGAGATTGGATTCCCTGAGATAAAAAGGATAAATAAGGCCAAGCTGTAGGACTACCGTAACATCGCCGCGTAGTCTCCAACTTTTACACCCAAACTTCGTGCGACTGGCCCACACTTAGCTCGAAAGATGTAGAAGAATTTCCCACTTTCTGGCAACTCTGAAAGCGTTTCATAATTGCCCATCCCCTTAGCCACCACCAGGTCCGCCCGCGCGAACCTTTCTCTAAGCTGGGGAGAAGCCCTGTCCGGGTAAAAGCCCACCGTGGCGGGTGAAGGGATGATCTCGGCAGGAAGCCTAAGCCCCATAAGTCGAATATCCTCAACAGCCAAATCGTTCTGGACCGGGCTCTCCTTGACCACATACCCCACTCTCGCCTTCCTCCCGAGAAACGTCAGCAGGGGCAGGTCGAATAACACCTCGGCAGCGTTGTCGGCCAGATACAGGATATCCCTAACACCCTCCAGCTTGCGCTCAAGCTTCGCTATATCGTCTATGACAAAATTCGGTCTAACGGAAAGTTCACGATCGAGGCTTTCGGGGTCCACGAAGAAGTCGATGGCGTTCCCTTGGGCGGCGACCTCCACGCAGCGCCTCAAATCCCCCGGTGGCCTGATCTTCGAGAACGTCCGCTTTACCATCTCGACCTCCCTCAACTTCCGCGCGCGGTAGGGATCCGGGTTTCCTGAGAGCTTCTTGATGACTGGGTGGAACTCGTTCGACAAATCGGTCGGGACGGTTTCTGGAGAGAGGCGCTCGAGAATTTTCGCAACCTCCCTCTCGATTTCTGACCTGACCAACGGATCGGAGGTCGCGAGTTCCGTGGTCTGGCGCGCGAGATTCCGCAGACAATCCAGACACTCGGGTTCTGCTTTCATGGGCTCACAACAGTTGGCGCGAGAATTCCCTCAAATTCCTCACCACGAACTCTCCAGACTGCTCCCCATCGCGGTCGAGGAAAAATGCTTTAATGCCTGCCTCTCTTGGCGCAAGGTAGTCGAAAATCCAGTTGTCCCCAACGTGCACCATCTCTGCGGGGGAAACGCCGATCGCCTTCAGGATTTTCAAGTAGAACTCTCCTGTCTTCTTGACAAGCCCGAAGTCCGAGGTCGCGGAAAACACCCAGTCAATGTAGTCTTTCAAGCCCGCCTGCTCGATTTCCACCTCAGCCAGCTCGCGCGCGCCGTTAGTGATGACCATGAGCTTGAACCTCCGATGAAGTCCCTCCAGAACTTCGTGAACCTCGGAGTAGGCCCTCACGTTCGACCGGCACTGCTCGACCAAGTCCATCCAGCTCCCGCCCAAGCCGAATTCTTTCCACCAGTACTTGATGTCGTACCACTCGAGCCTCGCCATCCCGACCCCGTCGTACCTGCTCATGACCTCCTGCCGCGCTTTCTCGGACCTCAGCCCCCACCGCTCGGCGTAAAGCTTAGAGATTCCATCAAGCCAGAGCGACTCCGCGAAATTCCAGTCGATGAGGGTTCCGTCCAAGTCGAAGGAAATTACTTTTATCATAAGACCACGTATCTTTTCCTCTAATTTAATAGTTGATTCTATGGAAAAACCTAAATCCGAACGAACCAAATTCGCTAGAGAGCGCATGAAATGAAAAACTCCAGAGGTCTTCTCATATTGGGGGAACGCTTCGAGTTCCGTGAAAACGGGTCGTTGAAGGTCGACTTCGACGAAAAAGTTATCGAGTTCGACCCAAGCAGCCGGAACCACCTCAGACGGCTCGAACGAATCCTGAAGCGAAAACTCCTCGAAGAACTCGAACCAGCGGTTACCCACTACAGCAGAAAGTTGGGAGTGAAATTCAAACGAATAACCATAAGGAAGCCAAGAACTAGGTGGGGTAGCTGCTCGCCAGATGGAAATTTGAACTTCAACCTCCAGCTGGTCTGTCTCCCTCCCGACCTCATCCGATACGTCGCATGTCACGAGGTCGCACACCTGAAAGAAAACCATCACGGCAAGGCTTTCTGGGAAATCGTGAAGAAGGAATTCAAGAACTACAGAGGAATAAAAAAACGTCTCCGAGTACTGGTCCTTGTCCGGAAAACTAACTTTTTTCTCGACCTAGGTAAAGCCTCGCACCTTCCCAAATAACCCAAATCGATGCAAAGAGCGCTGAGATCGCCTCTGGAATCGCCACGCCGTCCCAGCTAAACGCCCAAGGTATGGCTGCGAAAACTCCTATCAAAATGGTGAAGTACCCGAACTTCCTGAAACCTGACACAATCGCGCTGGCGCCGAGCAGGAAAAGCGAGATGGGAAACAGCAAGAAGAACGCCACCGAGAAGTAGAAATGGGTGACTCCCGCAGCCTCCGAGAACACCCCTATGCCAAACAAGGCGACGGCGTCAAGAAACAACCCTGCCGCCCCCACGCGCCCCAGAACTCGATTCCTAAAGGCCACCCACAGGCCGACTGTAAAAATCATCGTGAGGATTCCGCCGGCCATCAGCCCAGAGTTGAACACCCAAGCGGCTTCACCCACACCAAGGTCGCTCAACGCGTTCGCCGTCCAGCTGAACCACGGGGACAGGGATATGGCGATGAAAATACACGAAAATGCCACCACCGGGACGATCACTCCACAAAGCCCGGCGACCCGTAACTTCTTTTCACTAGAGCGCATGGGGTCCCGGATAAATATTTGATGCTTTCCCTTTATATTCCTCAAACCCCACTATCTTGCTCAATCGCTTCTTTCGACGGAAAAAATGCAAAATTTTCGCCAGCAAGTCAAATTTCTTGCGCGGGTATCCCATT
>JAOUPD010000051.1 GCA_029880065.1 Hadesarchaea archaeon | reverse complement strand
ATGGTGGCTCATCGGTTATGATAAATTCAAATCCATCTTCACCAGTATACCCAGTCCTACTCACAAGCGCCCGCGTGCCGGCAACTTCCATAAATACATTGCTACCATATCGCTTAAGCCGCGAGAGATCAAAATCTGTAAGCTTTTGAAGCACTTTGCGAGCATTGGGGCCTTGTAACGAGAACAGAAGCGTAGTCATCGTAATATGTTCAACCTCAACATCTGGAGGGGCTTGTTGCACTAGCCAATTAAAATCTTTATCGGCATTGGAAGCATTATCCACTACCATGTATTTCTTTTCACCAACGCGGTAGACAATGAGATCATCAATTACACCGCCACGCATGTTGCATATGGTTGAGTATTGACCAGTTCCGATCGCAAGTTTTGAAACATCATTTGTTGTCACGCGCTGCAAGTAATCAAACGCGCCCTCCCCCTTTACCGAAACTTCGCCCATATGGCTCACGTCAAAAAGACCAACAGTATCCCGGACGGCCATGTGCTCTTCAACAATACTGGTCTTGTACTTAATGGGCATTTCCCAACCACCAAATGGATTCATTTCTCCCCCCAAGGAACGATGATTCTTCTCAAGTGGGAGATGCTTTAGCTGCTTCATACCCATCTGATTAAAATAATTTTGATTCAATTTAAATACCGAACTTGAGAAATTATTTTATACCCCATAAGTGAAAAGATAGTGAATGTCTGGATGTGCACATTGGATCGATGATGGATTGAAATCAGCGGAGTTCAAAGCCCCAAACGGTCTCATTCGGATTGACCTGGAACTCGATGGCGATATCATCTCCAGCATATCGATCACCGGGGACTTTTTCATGTATCCTGAAGACTCACTTGATCAGCTAGAAGATACACTCGTTGGCGCAAAGGCAGACCGGGCATCACTGTTGGTGCGAGTTGAGAATTTTTACAGCTCGACAGGCGTACAAACACCAATGATGTGCCCTGAGCACTGGGTTGAGGCGATCATGTGTGCAATCGGTGGTTGATATGATGTGTGAGGCCAAGGTGCGGGCCGGGGAGTCTGCGGGCCGGGGAGTCCGCACTCAATGGCGGTTGCTACCGTTGCGCATCGATGACGCGTTCACGAGCATGGCGGTCGACGAGTCTTTGCTTAAGCTGAACGCGGAGGGCAAGTCACCCAACACTATCCGCTTTTGGCGTTGGCTTCCCTCGACGGTTTCGCTCGGTTGTTTTCAAAACGTTGAGCGTGAAGTCGACCTTGAAGTAGCAAAAAAGTATGGCGTTGATGTGGTCAGGCGCATCACTGGCGGGGGAGCTGTATTCCACGACCACGATGGGGAACTCACCTACAGCGTCATCTGTAAGCAGGATGATGTACCCGACGAAATCATCGAATCCTACAAGCTCATTTGCGGCGGCTTGGTGCTGGGCTTTGAGCGCTTGGGCCTACAAGCTGAGTTCAAACCGGTCAACGATGTGTTAGTAAATGGAAAAAAAATATCGGGCAGCGCTCAGACCCGGCGGTGGGGTTCGGTGCTGCAGCACGGGACGGTGCTTATCGCGCCAGATGTGCGGCGGATGTTTGAACTGCTTAAAGTGAGTCCGGAGAAAATTTCGGACAAGTTCATCGCTTCAGTTTACGAGCGGGTGACGACAGTCGAGCGAGAGCTAGGTAAAAAACCAAACTTTGAGGAGGTCAGGGAAGCGATGAGCAGGGGGTTTGAGAGGTCACTTGGTGTTAAGCTCTCCGAGGGAGGGCTAACGAGCGAGGAACTGGAGCTTGCGGCGAAACTTAAGCTCAAGTACGCGTCAGATGAATGGTTGAGGAAACGTTGATGGTTGCTGAAATCCAACGCCGCGCGTTCTCAAAGAAACTTAAACATGACTCCACTTTCTGGGCCTGCTACCCCCACCCTCGCTTCCCCACGCTCTCAATCACCGGCGACGAATGTGTGTTGAACTGCAAACACTGCGGCAGGAGCTATTTGCGGCATATGTTGTCTTGTCCCTCACCAAGTGTCCTATTTAGGACATGCTCAAGTTTGGCCGCGAACGGCGCACGCGGGGTGCTCCTGAGCGGTGGTTACAATGAAGATGGCTGGGTCCCACTCGAAGGGTTCATCGACACGATCGCCGATGTGAAGTGCGAAACAGGACTCTTTTTTAACGTCCATACTGGCTTGGCACCGCCCTCACTGGCTAAGGAGCTTGGGAGGGCAGGTGTTGACATGGTCTCGGTAGACTTGATTGGGGCCGATGAAACGATAAAGCATGTTTTGGGAATCCAGCGAACGACTAGAGATTACGAGCGAACGTTGAAAACTCTCGAAAGGTCGATTCCAAACGTCGTGCCCCACATCTGCATCGGGCTCCACGGGGGTGAAGTCAGAGGAGAGTTCAGGGCTCTTGAAATGGCAGCTGACATCGATACCGCTGCCCTAGTTTTCCTCGTTCTCATCCCAACCAAAGGTACCGCGTTTGAAGGATTCAAGGCACCTGCTCCATCAGTTGTCGGAGAACTCATAGCTGAAGCCAGGATCAGGTTCCCAGAAATCCCGCTGACGCTGGGCTGTATGCGACCCAAGGCAGCCGACAGAGCCGAGTTTGAACTGCAAGCAATAAGTTCAGGTATCGATCGAATGGAGATCCCAAGTGCGAAAGCGATCGAGGCTGCACAACACACAGGCTTGAGGGTAAGAAGGCTGGATGCTTGCTGTGCTGTACCAAACGAAGTTGCGGAGAGATGGGCGATTGGTTAGTCAAGTAAGAGTTTCAGTTGGTACCGGCGTCGTGCTTGGCCTTTGGAAAGGGCAGCTGATGGTGGCTCCCACGACCGCATACCTGCTCACCTATTATCCCGGACGATGTCGTGCCAACTGCAAATTCTGTCCGCAGGCTCGGAATAGCATGTCAGACGTGAACATGCTTTCCCGTGTGGTTTGGCCCAAGTGTGAGGTCGATCTGGTTCTCGAAGCCCTCCGGGAGCATCAGGGTAGGCTGAAGCGAGTTTGTATCCAAGCTATCAACTACCCTGATGTCATTGATGAACTATGCGAGCTTGTGGCGCGAATAAAAAGATTTTGCGACCTTCCGATCTCCATCTCATGCCAGCCTTTAACCGGTGCCGACATCAAAAGGCTTGTCGGCGCAGGTGTCGAACGGATTAGCATAGCCCTCGATGCCGCAACGCCTGAGGTTTTCGACCGTGTCAAAGGACGGGAGGTCAGTGGTCCATACGAATGGCGCACACAGATGAAGGCGCTCGATGAGGCCAGGGCGATGCACGGTGATAGGGTCTCTACCCACCTGATGGTTGGTCTCGGCGAAACTGAGGAGGACATGGTTAGGACAATTCAGCTCCTTCATGCCAAGGGCATCGTCGTCGGGCTGTTTGCGTTCACACCGATATCCGGCACACCCTTAGCCAAGCAAGCGCGGCCGAATGTTCCTAGTTATCACCGGATTCAGCTCGCCAGCTATCTGATTAGGCAAGGGCTGACCGATGTTGGGGGGGTCACCTTCAAAGATGGGCGAATCACAGATTTTAGGGTAAGTCGGGAAGTCTTGCGCAGGACCGTGGACAGCGGAGAACCGTTTAGGACATCGGGCTGCCAGGGCTGTAACCGTCCCTTCTATAATGAGTCGCCTAGGGGACCGATATACAACTATCCACAAAAACTAAAACCCCGAGAAATCGCGATGATCCAGGACCAACTAGGAGTGAATTAGGAAAACGGAGGGGTACACGTATAAGCTTCTTGTCGGGCGAAAGTCTACCGGTGGTCAACATGTTCACGCGTACCGCTGAAAGGTGAAATTTTGAGGCACATCGTCATCGTGGGCTTTGAATCCGCTGGGTTGACGGCCGCTTCAACTGCGCGGATGGTCGACCGCAAGGCTAAGATCACCGTCATCGAACGCCGTCCCTACGCGATATCCCATCCATGTGGCATACCGTTCGCAATCGGCGGCGAGGTCGCAGATATCCAAAAGCTGATAGAGCCGGCACCCAGACTCCCAAACGTCGAAGTCCGGACGGCGACTGAGGCGACAGCTATCGACACCAAAAAGCAGACGATCGAAATCTCTGACCTCAAAGTTGGCAAACGGGAGGAGCTCAAGTACGATGCGCTCGTATTGGCGACTGGCAGCTACGCATTCAAGCCTCCGATACCCGGCATCGATCTGAAAAACGTGTATGTGGTGAAGACAGTTGAAGATGGACAGGCAATCATCAATGCGCTCAGCAAGGCCAAGAACGCCATCGTAGTCGGAGCAGGAACGATCGGCATCGAGGCTGCTGCAGCACTCCAAAAACGGGGATTGAACGTTAGCTTGGTGGAGATGCTTCCCTCTATACTGCCGGGTATGCTTGATCCGGATATGGCCGATTCTGTTGCAGAGCACCTGCGTGATAAAGGCATTCATATCTTTCGCGGGCAATCGCTGAAGGAGATCCGCGGCCAAGAACAGGTGAGCTCCGTCGTGATGGAGGAGCAGAAGCTACCAGCCGAGATTGTGATAGTCGCCGTAGGTGTAAAGCCGGAAGTGAGGTTGGCGAAAGTAGCTGGTGTGGAGCTCGGCAAAACTGGGGGAATAAAAGTCAACGAGCACCTCCGCACAAATGCCCCGAACGTTTACGCAGCGGGGGATTGCACCGAGAGCTTTTGTCTCATAACCAAGCGACCTGTGTTGAGCCAGCTTGCGACGACGGCCATACGCATGGGCAAGGTCGCTGGCGCCAACGCGGCTGGCGGCGATGCGGTATACTCCGGCACGTTCAATACCGTTGTGACGTGCGCCTATGGCTTGGAAATCGCATCAACGGGCGTGACGACCTATGCTGCCCGGCAAGCGGGATTTGCGCCCGTTAGTGCAAGGGTCCGGACGTTGAGCAAACCTCACTACTACCCCTCTGCGGAGCCTATCATCGTGAAACTTTTGGTCGAACCCCGTGAACATAAGCTGATTGGCGGACAGGTGCTGGGCACCGAGGGGGCAGCTGAGCGCGCAAACTTGCTAGCACTGGCTATCCAGAAAGGGATGACCGCCGAGGAACTCGCAAGGATTGAATACTGCTACGCTCCACCAGTCTGCGATTGCATGGAGCCATTAGTAGTGGCGGCCGAAGCTCTCCTACGCAAGCTTAAGTAAACATGCCCGCAGTAAAACTGACTGCCGTTACTTCGGTTATAAACCTTATAAAGGGGCGGAAACGGCCTTCGACACGCGATTCATCCCCCGGCTAAAGCTCGTGGGGTTTCTCGCTCGACTCCGCTCTAACCAAACAGTCGGCTATCACGCCAAATTTCTCCGGCGCGAGGTCCATGACGTGGGCTTCGGCAAGCTCTTTAGGGAGCTTCTGATCTATCATCGCTCGCCTCTCCGCCTTCGATATTTTCACACCAGGGAATACCTCCCCGAACGAACGATATAGCGCATTTCGCACCCGTTGGCGCCGATGCTGGAAGAGCGCTCGAATGACGTTGCTCAACATGCGCTCATCTGTGACCTCGAAAGGCGGTTTTCGCGGCCTGAGCCTGACGATTGCCGACATGACCTTTGGTTGGGGGAAAAATGCCTTTGGTAGCACCTCCCCTAACAACTCGACACTTGTTCGATAATAGGCATTCACCGTCAGGCGGCTGTAATCGTCGGACCCCGGCTTTGCCGCAAGCCGCTCGGCGAACTCCCTTTGATACATCAGTACGGCCAACTCGAAACCATGCTCGAGTAATTTGAACGTGATGTCTGAGGAGATGCCGTAGGGGAGGTTCGCGACGACTTTGTTAAACTTGGGAAGCTCAATGCGCAACGCGTCCGCGCACAAAAGCCCAACGTTTGAGTGGTCCCTTAACCGCTCTTCTAGAACTTTTATGAGCTTTCTATCTCGCTCCACCGCGATCACCTTTCCCGCACGCGCGGCGAGTAAAAGCGTTAGATTTCCTATCCCAGCACCTATCTCGAGCACCACGTCATCACGAGAGAGTTCGGCGTGACCAACCATCCGCTCCAAGAGGGTTGAATCAACAACTTGGTGCTGCCCCGCCCGCTTGCTGAGCCTTATGCCGTGCTTGCGCAATAGGACTAAAGTTTGCTCAAACATGTGCCTCCATTTTTATAGCTCTCTCGTGCCTTTAGAAATAGGGATGTGTGGGTGGTCTCGGAAACTTTCCTCCGCAGAAAGAATGAGCTTTTTGGGCAACTTAAGCGGGGCGGGATGTTGACTCCGCAACTCGAGCGAGCGATGATTGATGCCTACGGTGGACGGGGTAAGCGAGCCTTGGAGGCCATCAAAAGCCATTGCGTGATAAAGCGGGGCAGGCGATGGTTCGTGCGGGGAAAATCAGACGAGTATGAGGTTGTCCGCACCTTCTGCACTTGTCGTGACTACGTGATGAACGTAGCTACCGAAAAAATCGACGCCGACATGTGTTACCACGCGCTTGCGAAAAATATCTGCGAAGCTCTCAACGCATATTATTTGATTGAACCAGAAGCTAAAAGCTAGTCACGGTGGTGGAATGAAACTTGTGGTCAAGTTTGGTGGTGTGCCTGTCAAAGACGGCAGGAGCATTCGTAAAGCAGCTGAGTTAATTATTGACCGATGCAAAAAGCGTGACAAGCTCGTGGTTGTCACCTCCGCCATGGCGGGCGTCACCGACGAACTCGCGACGATTGCGCGAAAACTCGTCGCACCCCACGCGAACCCTAAGCAACTGATCCCCGAATTCATGAAGCACATCTCGAACAAGCATTTTGAAGCGTGCAGGGTCGCCATTGCTGATAAGGAAGTTATCTACCAGACCACACGAACGGTCAGAGATACGCTCGACAATTTACAACGCGTGCTCACTGGCGTCTCCTATCTGGGCGAGCTCTCACCTCGCTCCCAAGACCTCGTACTGTCTTTCGGAGAGCGTCTCTCTGCACCTATCCTCGCAGGGGCCATCAAGTCGTTGGGTGTGTCTTCTAAACACTTAACGGGATTCGAAGCGGGAATTATTACGGACGACCGTTACACTGAGGCTCGGCCACTGCTCAAGAAAACTCGCAAACTCGTCCAACAGCACTTAAACAAAATTCTTGCTGCCGGGGAAGTTCCCGTGGTAACTGGGTTCATCGCTGGTACCGAAGATGGCATCACAACGACTCTCGGTCGGGGCGGCTCGGATTACACGGCGTCCATCCTCGGTGCAAGCTTGGGCGTTGACGAGATATGGATCATGACCGATGTAGATGGAATCATGACCGCCGACCCGAAAGCGGAGCCGAACGCCAGAGTAATCGAGGTTATCTCCTACCTTGAGGCAACGGAGCTTGCTTACTTCGGGGCGAAGGTGCTCCACCCCCAGATGATCAAACCAGCGATGGAGCTAGACATCCCGGTACGCGTACGCAACGCCTTCAAACCCGGGCATGAGGGTACGTTGATCGTCCGTAAACCTAAGCGAACCGAGAAGATAGTCAAAGCAATAACCGCTAGCAAGCACGTCTCGTTAATCACCGTGGGAGGCGCGGGGATGATAGGTACCCCGGGAGTGGCTGCGACCGTTTTTGACATACTTGGACAGGCGGACATCAAAGTGCTCATGATTTCCCAGAGTTCCTCGCAGGCGAACATCAGCTTCGCCGTCGACCGAACGCAACTAGATGCCGCCCT
>JAOUPD010000050.1 GCA_029880065.1 Hadesarchaea archaeon | reverse complement strand
AGATGGCCAAAACCCTAGTCCTACTCCTAGAATATAACGTCCGTTAGACATGATGTCATAAGTTGCAGTGGTATCAGCGACGTGTATAGGATGGAGAAGGGGCACTTCCATTACATTAGGACCAAATTTTACATGCTTCGTTACGGTGGCAATAGCGCCCATGTAAGGTAATGAATGTAGCCTTCTCGAATCAAATCTCGCAAAGAATTCCGGAATACCCAGATAGTAAAGATCGGAATCGTCAGCCCTTTTAGCTATCTCCATGTACTCTTTAAAAACTTCATAATTTACTTTTTCGGCTTTTACGCGAATATTATAACCTAATTTTTTTTCTGTCATCAAATCTACTTTGAAAAATCTATTTAAAAAATCTTTCTATTTTGTATTTTTGTACAAAAAATTTTTTTTCTTATACAAAAATTATGTTTATCCGAAAACAGCGGGGGGATGTTTACAAAAAAGGACTTTCTTGGATATTTGTTATGCAAAGCCTATTTGTGGTTTTAGAAGTATTGAAATTTCAAATTTATAAACTCGGGAGCACTTCCTTCTCTATTTTATCCCACTGGCTCTTTGAATCCGTAGTCAAAGGATAAATCGTTATCAAGTAGGCTCCGGTCTTGTAAACCTCTTCAAGCTTCTCGATTACTTCTTCCGCATTTCCAATGGCTGCATATCTCAATTTCGATTCTAATGAAACGCCTCCTTCAACACGTCCCGCCCTAACATCCACCCAGTAGTGTCGCGCCTCTTCTAAGGCCTTCTCCTTGTCTGGGTTGATGTTAACGTTGATCCTCTGGTTAAATCCGGCTTCTTTCGGTCCTCTGGGTGCTCGTCCAAACACGAGCTCCCTTCCAAATTCCTTGCAGTATTTCTTCAACTTCTCTATGCGCTCCTTGATGTCCCACTTCTCTTCTGGGAAAGGACCCGCTGGGGGTGGGACCCAAAAGACAGATGCAGCCCATTCATTGCCATATTGCGCTGTCCTCCTAAGGGCGGCATCCGAGAGTCCTCCGACCCATATCGGGGGATGAGGTTTCTGGACAGGTGGGGGGCTGCAAATGTTTTTAATCGTATAGAATTTTCCCTTATACTCAGATATCGCTGGCTCTGTCCACAACTTTTTTATTATATCAAGAGATTCATCAAGAATCCTGCCACGTTTTTTCCAAGCCCACGAAATGCCAAAATTTTCATATTCAGCGCGGGACGATCCTAATCCCACCCCTAGAATGAAACGTCCGTTGGTCATGATGTCCAAACTTGAACCGATATCAGCGATATGGATGGGATGGAAAAGGGGTACCACCAAAACATCATTAGAAAACTTAACATGCTCAGTTTGAGCAGCGATAGCAGTCATATAAGGTATTACATGGATCCTGTTGCGATCAAATCTAGCAAAGAATTCCGGAAAAGACAGGTAGTAAAGACCAGCGGCGTCAGCTCTTTTAGCTATCGCTACGTACTCTTTATAGAGTTCATGATTTACTTTTTCGCCTTTTATGCGAATATTATAACCTAACTTTTTTTCTACCATCAATTTAAATAAGAAAAAAATCTATTAAAGTTTTCCTTTTTATGAACTTTGCACGCACGAAAGAATTTATATAGCACAAATTAAAATTAAAATCATGATACAAAAACTTGGTCTTGCAATTAACGTAAAGGAATTAAAACCTAGACCACATCACTTAAAGAATTACTATGAAATCGCAGAAAGAGCAGATGAAGCTGGTTTGTATTACCTTGGTTTTCCAAATATGGTATCAAAGGGAGTGCCTGGCATTGAGACATTCACTTACATGACATCTATCGCCATGCGAACACAAAATATCAAGTTAGGAACCGATGTTTGGCAACTACCTTTGTATCATCCTATAAAGGTTGCATTAACGGGTGCAACCGTAGACATTATTTCTGGAGGTCGATTTATTTGTGGAGCCGGAGCTGGAACTATTCCAATAGAATTCGAAAACCTAGGGGTACCATTTAATGAAAGAGGAAAACGATTTAACGAAACTATTGAGATAGTTAAAAAACTGTGGACAGAACCAATCGTCACTTACCATGGAAAGTTTTTCAATCTTAAGGATGTTGTTTGTATTAAACCGATTCAAGAACCACATCCGCCAATATGGATCGGAGGTGGGTCTGATGCTGCTCTTAGGAGGGCTGTGAAACACGGCAACGCTTGGGCTGGAGCTACTTGGCCATTTTTTGGATCTGGAGAAGTAGAAAGATTTTCAGTAAAGGATTGTATAGAAAAATTAAAGGAATATTGCAAGCAATTCGGAAGAGATCCGGAAACTGTTGGGGTTAACCTAAGAATTCACATGAATATTAATACTAACCGCGAAAAGGCTGTTGAGGATGTGGTAAAACACTTTGATGTTCACAGGAAGAGACGTGTTGGCGGTGGCGGGACTGCGGAACAACAGATAAAATGGGCTGTTTTGGGGCCTGCTGAGGCAGTAATTGAGAAAGTAAAAGAGACATATAAACTAGGTGCTGACTTAGTTATACTATGGCCTATGACAACCGATTTGAAGTCCCAGTGGGAAAGAATTGAAAAAGAGATAATCCCATCAATGTAGCTTTTGAAAAAGTTAATACTTATTAAAGAATCCTTCGAACTATCGATTTTTTAAATTAATCACTTTTGACGAAAATATTTCGATCTCGAAAGAGACGTTTTAAAAATTCATAGTCAGAGTTTGTGATTTTCGGCTCCGCCGGGCACAACAAATCTTAAAGATAATCCAAGCCCCCATGTCAAACAGCCAAGTTTTCAGCTTCCCCAGTTTGGTCGGAAAAGGGAAAGCAGGCGACATTAGATTTTCTTCATCACATTCTCGGCGAATAGCCTGATATTTTCTTCATTATATAAAACCGTTAAGAACAGGGTGATGCCTTCATCTATATAGGAGTTGAACGTATCCCGGATTGCTTCGGGATGCATGCATGTCTTCTCAATAATTTTTCCTGCTTCATCAAGCGGAATTTTCCTGCGGATAGAGACCCGTCTGGCGGATTCTTCAAATTCTGCTTGTGTGGGGTTGAAGTTTACACTTGGGCTGATGCTTTTAGTTATTTCGTTGTAGTCTCGTCCGGCTGCCTTACAGTGTTCCTTGAGCGCATCGATCCGTTGCGCAATTACTTCGCGACTGTCAAAGTAAAATCCGAAGTGAGAGATGTCTGCGTATTTGGCTGCGAGCTTCAATGTGCGTTTTATGCCTCCGCCACCCACCATTATGGGGATAGGTTGCTGTAGGGGTAGAGGAGAATTCAGGGTATTCTTTGCGCTGTAGACTTTACCTTCATAGTTGGTACGTTCATTTACAAACATGCTCTTAGCAATATTCAATGCGTCTTCCAACCCGTCCAGACGTTTCTTGGCAGAGGGAAACTCTCCGAGGAAGCCTTCGAACTCCGCTTGGTGCCATCCTGCACCTACACCGAAGATGGTTCGGCCTCCGGATATTATGTCAACTGTTGTCGCCATTTTTGCTAAGATTGTGGGATGCCTGTAATGGACGCAGGAGACCAGTGTCCCAAGCTTTATCTTGGAGGTAACTGAGGCAAGTCCGCCCAGCAATGTCCACGCCTCTAGAGGATGGTTTGTGCTACCGTCGGGTTTAACCATATTGTGGAAGTGGTCGGTGACGGTGAAGACCGAGTAGCCAGCATCCTCAGCAACAAGGCAAAGCCTCTTCATCTGCTCAAAATCGCGGCCCTCAGGAGGTACCTGAACTCCAAATTCAATTTTCCCACTCGTCATGTTAACTTTCCTGAATATACTGTTATACCGCTGACACTATTTATCTGATTCAATTTCATGTCTAATATTAGTTTAGGCAGAGAAAATCGACAAAAGGCTGCACATAAATTGAGGCAAATTAAAATCAACTTATTCATATGCAAAGCTTGTTTTCACCGTTTTTACGAGTAAAGTATTGAAATTTCTTTGGCAACGCCCCATCAACCGTAACCGGTGAAAAATTAGATGCGAAAGAGCTTCTGGGCATTCAAATAGAAAATCTTATCCTTGTCTTTTTCGGGTATTGATGATGTTTCAATGCATTGCACTGCCTTTGTCATTTCCTCATAAGGGTAATCTGTGCCGAATAACATCTTATCTCCGCCTAACGCCTGATATGTACACATCACCGCAGGCTGATGAAAATTTCCACTCGTATTCACAAATACGTTGTTCTTAAAATAATCGCTAGGCTTCTTCATGAGTTTCGGCCTGATGTCGGTACACCATGGTCTTTCCCACATAAAATCTATACGGCTTAGATTAAACGGCAACGCTTCTCCTAAATGTCCAAGGATAAATTTCAATTTAGGATACTTGTCAAAGACACCACTAAAAATTAAACGCATCATACAGATAGCTGTATCGAATCCGAATCCGAAGGTTGGACCAGCCAGCGCATATCCATAGGTTCTCAGCTCAGTAATGGTCGGAATAGTCGGGTGGAGAAAAATTGGTACGTCGAGTTTCTCTGCTTTTTCAAATATGGGCCAATATTCGTTATTGTCGAGATACGTTCCACTTATGTTTGAATGTGTTTTCCATCCCTTTAGGCCGAGATCCCTAATGGTCCGTTCAAGCTCATCGGCAGCTTCACTTGGATTCTTTGGCGCAAGGGCAGCAAACCCGATAAATTTATCAGGGTGCTTTTCAACGATGTTCGAAAGTGCATCATTAGTCTCTCTTGCGAGAGCAGTACCTATCGGCACGTCAAACTGCTCGACGCCCGGTGCTGATAGAGAGAGCACTTGTATATCGACACCTGCTGCATCCATTTCCTTTAGTCTTCCTTCCCCCACATCGAGAAGCTTATTGAGGAGGATGTCCCCATGGGGTTCCCATACGTCTGGGGTATACCACAGTCGCCGGGTATCCGTTTGCTTATCCTCTTCGTATCTCGGATATTCTTTGCACGTTAATAATGTCTTAACAAATTCTTTTGTGTAGAAGTGAGCCTCAAAATCAATTTTTCGCATTTAATTACCAAATCACCAACCTAATTTTATTGATATATGTGTTTTTGTTGAAGCGGTTTTGGGACAAAAAGCACGGTAAATTTTTTTAGGATAAATACGTTCGAACAAAATCGGAGAAGATAACATAAAGAATTAGGATGGAAGTTTGGCTACCAAATCTTTAAAAACATTTTCCTCAATCAACGGAATACCAGTCTTATTCATTAGATGACGTAGGGTTATGGCTTCTTCCTTCTTAGGTCTGGGCATGGGCGGTCGCATGAACGGGTGCGACACAAGGCCACGAAGCCAGGCCGTGATCTTATACCTCACATGCAGACGCGAGAAGTCGGAATAGACGTACTCCTGTAACTCACTCAGCCCCGAATTCCAGATCTCGGTGGCCTTCTTGACATCGCCTTTTCTCCAAGCAACGATGTGGTCAATCATCGGTTCGAGGGCATAGTTAAATGATCCCGTGACAGTGCCGTCAAACAAACCGCAGGCCAAGGCTTCATGGAAATAGACTGCTGGCGCGCCGAGAATGCCAACGTGTTTGTCAAGGCTTCTAAGACCGCGCGCAATCGTTTTCCACCCATCCCAGTTGTAGGTCATCTTCCAACCAACTATGTTCGGGATTTCTCTGCACATGAGTAGGGTCGGTTCAAGAGGTAAGCCGTTACCATAAGCGATGTTTGGCGTTGCGGTCGGATGGCAAATAATCGGCATGTCAACAACCTGGTCGATCGCCTTGACTTGGTCGATCCAGACCTCGGGATACTTGACCGCGTTCCAAGAAGTGGTCACGTCTAGGGCTCCAAGAGGCGGTATGACAAAGATACCATCCACACCGGCATCCTCGGCGTCTTTAGCGACAGCTACTGTATCCTCTGTTGTCAAGTCTATGGCTCCCGCGAAAAGCGGAACTTTGTTCTTGCATTCCTCAACAGCGATCTGGACATTTCGGAGTTTTTCCCTCCGTGATAGGTAGAATATCTCGCCAGCCTCGGGGTTGATAATGATGGCAATTCCAGCTTCAACGTACTTTGGTTGTAGGAAGTATCGGAGAAGATTTCTCAGCCCCTCCTCATCCACTTCGTAACTGTTCTTTTTGTACGGGGTGCAAGCTGCAACGAAAAGACGGTCAAATCTACCGTCATGCCAACTTTCTTGTGACATAATCAACGCCCCAATATCGACATCAACAATGTTTTTTATCATATTAAGTATATAAGTTGTTTTCACAGTTCCTATAAATAAAATTTTTAAGATATTATAGATGCTAGGAAACTTAAACAATCTGCATTTCGGTTGGAAGTTTATTTAGTTCTAGACAACCGGTTTCAGTTATTATGCAGGTTCCACCTAGGTTTATTCTATGCGTGCCTATGCAAGCATTCGGTTCCAATACGACTACCATACCTGGCTTAATGGTTACATCGGCACCACGGACCGGAATAGACACAACATTATATTTTTTGAATTCCTTCACCCTCTCTATTCCAAAGGCTATTGCACTGGTAAATCCACCAAGCGGGCTCACGTCGTGCATGAGCGGTGTTAAATGCCATACGTCTTTTTCTTCTTTCAAAGGAGCTTCCATAGCGTTCACGACTTCACCAAACTTTACCCTTGGCCTAAGAGCGTTTATTCCTGCTTCGTAACTCTTGCGCGCTATTTCAGCGCATTTCTTATTTACAGGATCTACGGGTTTGAGGGCTATTGATGGTTGTTGTTGAGTTTCCATGCCTCCATAGCGTGTAAATATCTCAGCTTGAAGAACGTCACCAGCCTTTAATATAGGGGGTGGTTGAGCTCTTACTAACCATCTCGGAGCACCCCAGCTAGGATTGTCAGGTCCGGAATGTAAAATTAGAGACGTAGTGTAAGGGGTTAAACTTCCGGTGGCCCGATGACTGAATAACACGTATATAACTGCGGCATAAATCTCACTTTCAGCCACGCCAGGCTTTGTTCTTTTGATCATTTCTTCACATGCCAACTCTCCTATTTCAGCAGATTTCTTAATGAGTCTCATCTCTTCCTCGCTCTTTATCACGAGCAACTCACGATATTGTCCTGTAACATCACGAAAATTAGCATCTGGCAAATTCTTTTCGACACCTAACCACAAACCATATGGAATCCACCCTCCCCTTTCGCGACCTGAGCCCCCAAGCCCAACGACGCCTATATTGGACTTGTCATAACCTAATTCTTTGATTACAGAAACTAAGGCTTGCGGGCCCGCTCTAACGTCACTGATCCAAGGCTGTTCACCCCTTCGCACGCTTTCCCAGTGGGAAGTTATATCATAAATAGAGGGTAAAAGCGAAATAGGTTCTCCCTCAATGGGAAAGATAACAAAGCCCCCGCTAAGATCATTTGTGATGTAACGGTCAAATTGCTCGCGACTTCTTAGCCCTGCAACTACGAGACAATCCATTTTTTCCTGTTTCATTAACTCCCTGAGCTTTTTCCACCGTCTATCACGTTCTTTCAACGACAGAGTAGGATATTCTTCTTCCAAAATAATCCACCATCAATCGTCCATGTTTATAAAATCTTTTTCAATCCCCTTAGGTCTGATATCACGTAGTCAGCAACTTTGGATATTCTTCTTTTCATAACTCCCGTAAATTGGATGGCCTTAAATCCATTTTCCTTTGCTTTGTCCACATCCTCTACTGGGCGATCACCGATTATCAACGCTTGAGAGGACTGAATCCCTATTTCAAGTAAATCTCGCGCTAATTTTTTGTAAATCGCGCCATCGCTTTTTCCCATTCCCTTATAGCTCAAATCTATATTTCCATCGTTTTTAATTCTGCCGTAGTTGGTT
>JAOUPD010000049.1 GCA_029880065.1 Hadesarchaea archaeon | reverse complement strand
TTTTCCATAGAGGAAGACGCATTTTCCCCCTCTTTTTTTCATTCGGTAGCGGTAAGGCTGAACGCTCAACGAACGGGAGGCGAACGAGAGAGGTCTTGATCCCGTTGTTTTAGATATTCGCTTGACTTCGAATTCAAGCAACAAGATATTTCGCCCGCGGTGTGAGCCATCGCCGCAGCACTTGGCACATCGCTGGCATTCGAAATGCAGATTTTTGGGGTAACGTAGGTTCATTTGTTTGCCTGGTTATACATCGGCGTGATTATTTTAACATCTTTTCCTCGAACTCTTTCAGGTGCTGAATTTGTTGGCATCAACGAATAATCATATTTTCGTGGCTTAAGTGACTGTTCAAGCATACGGTTGTTACGTAATTTTTGTTAGTTTTAAAGCAGGGATGGGCGGAGGAAACCGCTAGCCAGATAATCGGGATATTTAAACGCCCCTCGCCTGCAATTTCTCCGATTCCTTGAGCGTTTTGATGTCTATCCCGCGCATAGGTTGTGGTAGGTCCTTACTAGCTTCTAACAACGCTTGGGGGTCGTCATAGTGTCTTGTTGCTTCCACTATCGCACGCGCCATCTTGGGGGGATCACTAGACTTGAATATTCCTGAACCAACGAAAACACCGTCAACACCTAACTGCATGACCATCGCCGCATCACAACTGGTGGCAATCCCTCCAGCACAGAACCAAACAACTGGTAGGCGCTGCAGTTTCGCCGTTTCTTCCACGAGTTCAACAGGCACCCGATATTCCCGCGCTTTCGCTTCAAGCTCGTCATGCCCAAGTTCAGCTAGCTCCGATATCTGGCGCTTGGTGAGCCGGATGTGGCGGACGGCTTCGACTACATTACCGGTGCCAGCCTCGCCCTTTGTTCGGATCATTGCGGCCCCTTCGTCTATCCGCCTTAGTGCTTGGCCCAAATCGTAAGCGCCGCACACGAATGGGACCTTAAACTTGTGTTTGTCGACATGGAATTCCTCATCTGCGGGGGTCAGGACTTCCGATTCGTCCACCATATCTATCTCCAATGCTTCCAAAACTTGCGCCTCTGCGAAGTGGCCTATCCTGCACTTGGCCATAACCGGGATGGTAACGGTGTCCATTATTGTCTTGATCATCGCTGGGTCCGCCATACGAGCGACGCCACCGGTCGCTCGAATGTCGGCAGGGACCGCCTGCAAAGCCATTACCGCTATCGCTCCGGCTTCCTCAGCTATGATTGCTTGCTCGGGGTTCGTCACGTCCATGATTACGCCGCCCTTCCGCATTTTGGCAAACTCGCGCTTCAGGCGCTCAGTGCCGAACGCGATGATTTTTTCTTTAGTCCTCTTTTGCACGCTTTCACCAACTCACCTTTAATCGCTTCTGCCTAAAAAAGAAAATGGTGGCGCTGTGCGGTACGCTAATGGTTGGCAAGCGAAGTGCGATGTCTGCGGCAGGGAAGCTGAGGATATCTCGGCCACGTTAAAGGTCTGTGCCCGATGCGTGCGTGAAAGGTTCGAGGATGCTAGGCCCTACATCGAGGCAGCGCATGCCAGCATTAGGGGGCGCTACGGTTTGCCAGCTCGAGCACCTAAAGATTCCAAAGGCGTGCGATGCGGTGCTTGTGGGAACGACTGCCATATCCCCGAGGGAGAAAAGGGGTTCTGCGGCGTGGTCGAGAACATCGGCGGCAAGCTCGTTCGAAAGTTCGGCACGTCCGATCGAGGCCTGTTGACTTGTTACTACGATCCCCTTCCCACGAATTGCGTCCCCGCTGAATTCTGCGCTGGGTCAAGCGGCGCGGGGTATCCAAAGTGGTGCCGGACCCCTCGAGGCGACATCGGTTATTACAACCTGTCAATTTTTATGGGAAGCTGCACCTACAGTTGCCTTTTCTGCCAGAACTTCAGCTTCCGAGAGCTCACCGTTGAGGGAAAGCCCGCCATGACCGCTGTTGAGCTTGCCGAAAAAGCAAACAAGAGCGTGGGGTGTGCCTGCTATTTCGGGGGAGATCCGGCCAGCCAGATGCCATTCGTGATAGAATCGGCGCGATTGATGCACGAAGCCGCAAAACGAGAAAATCGCATCCTTCGCGTCTGTCTCGAGACAAACCTGAGCATGGAGCTACAGAGCCTGAAGCAGTTCGGTGAGCTCTCGATGAATAGCGGGGGCGGAATCAAGGCCGATCTGAAGTGCTGGTCCTCTGAGATTTTGTGTGCGTTATCCGGCATAGAACACCGCGCAGCATATGACAATTTTAAGTGGCTGGGCAGGCGCCATCACGAGCGTTCTGAGGTCCCATTCGCCAGAGCGAGCACGCTGTTGGTGCCGGGCTATGTGGACGAGGGGGAAATTCGGGCGCTCGCATCATTCATTGCCGACTTGGACCCGACCATCCCTTACTCCCTGCTAGCCTTCCACCCGCTCTATTACATGGATGACATGCCGTACACCAAGCGCAAGGATGCAGAGCGGTTTGTGAGGATATGCGAGGAGGAAGGACTTCAAAAGGTTAGGGTAGGCAATTCTTGGCTCCTCTGTTAAAGCTTTATGTGGTTTAAATCAATTCTTAGTCAGGTGCGTGCGTGGCGGTTCATATAGCTGAATGTGTGTTAGGAGTGTTCGCGTTCGATGACGAGGGGCGAATGCTGGCATCGGAGCAGTTCCCCCGGGACGCCGTAGAGGTGGCCGGGCGGCTGGCGAGCGTTCAGATGGGCACTCCTACGGAAGAGCACCGCGAGCTCATCGCTGAACTAGTCAAGAAAGGTTCCCTTGAATTCACCCTAGAGTCTGAATTGCTTGTCTCACAATTGCGCAAGGAATTTCGACGCACCAAGTTCGAGGTGCAGCTACCGAATCGGGCAGGGGAACTCCTACGCACCAAGCCCAAGAAGATAGCTAAAGAGGTGGGTTTCGAGGAGTCAGACAAGCTCGTCCGGGAGGTAACCTTCATCCTCACGCGGCAAAAGCTTCGAGCGGAGGCCGCCGAGCGGGACAAGCTCGTCGTCCAAGCTATAGGTATGCTCGATGAGTTCGACAAGTTCACAAACATTCTCTCCGGCTTGATCCGCGAGTGGTACTCTGCCCACTTTCCCGAGCTAGACAGACTTGTCCTCGAGCACCAAAAATACTTGAAACTCGTCCTAGAATTGGGCCCGCGTGAGCGATTTACTCAAGCCGCGGTGAAGGGCGTGATCGAATTATCAGATGAAGATGCCGCGCACATAGCCGAGGCTGCAATGAATTCCTTAGGCGCCCCATTCGACGAACTCGATATCAAAATACTGCAGGGTTGTGCACGAGAGGTGTTCGCCCTCTACGAGTTTCGGGAGCGAGTAGCCGAATATATCGATGGGTTGATGGCTCAGGTGGCGCCAAATATGCGGGCTGTCGTCGGGGGCTCGATTGGTGCACGGCTTATTTCACTAGCGGGTGGTTTGAAGAAACTTTCTCGTTCACCCGCGAGCACACTTCAGATACTTGGGGCAGAAAAAGCTCTCTTCAGGGCGCTCCGTGCCCGAGCGAGGCCCCCCAAGCACGGCGTGATCTATCAGTACCCTGAGGTTCGGGGGGCGCCCAAGTGGCAGCGGGGAAAGATAGCTCGTGCCCTCGCAGGAAAACTGTCCATAGCCGCACGCGTCGACGCGATGTCGGGCAAGTTCGTGGGGGACAAGCTTGTCGCCGACTTAAAGGCGCGTATAGCCGATATCAAGGCGAAATACAAGGAGCCGAGGAAGTGAGATGCAAGTAACCGAACACAAACGCTTTGCTGGGGTCTACTGGGTCGAGCTCGAGGACGGGACGCGCAAGCTTGCCACCGTAAACCTAGCCCCGGGCACCCAAGTCTACGGCGAGCGGCTCCTCAAAATTCAAGGGATCGAGTACCGCCTCTGGAATCCCTATCGGAGCAAGCTCGCGGCTGCCATCTTGAAGGACATCAAGAAAGTCCCGATTGACCAAGGTAAATGTGTGCTCTACCTAGGGGCCGCCAGCGGGACGACCGCCTCACATGTCTCCGACCTAATCGGCTCAAGTGGCTTTGTCCACTGTATTGAAATTTCATCACGCCCACTCCGCGATTTGCTCATAGTCTGTAACCGGAGGCCCAACATGGTGCCTCTCTTGGCCGATGCTCGGCAGCTGGGAAGTTATTGCGCACTCATCGAGAAAGTAGACGTGGTCTACCAAGATGTCGCCCAGCCTGACCAGACGGAAATTTTGTCAGCGAACGTGAAGGCATTTCTGCGGGAAGGGGGTTATGCGATGCTGGCGCTCAAGGCCCGGAGCATCGACATCACCAAGGAGCCGCGCGATATATTCAGGGACGAGATGGAAAAACTCGAGGAGGAGCTGGAAGTCGTCGACGCGAAGATTCTCGATCCCTACGAGAAGGACCATGCGATGCTCGTGCTACGCAAATGAAATCATATTGCTCCAATACCCTTTCTCATCAAAACATTTTTAGACAGGAAAGCATGTAATTCCTTCTCTCATCCCTCAGATATTGCGTTAGCTTAATCGGTCCCGCTCTCCTCAAACGTGACCAATCGCAGCCTAAGCGCGTTATCGAGTAGTCACCTCACAGCCGTCCTCGGTCACGATTACCGTATGCTCAGCCTGTGCCACCTTACCCTCCGCCCGCTCGGCTAGTACGTGATATGGCCACAGTGCTCCGACACCTACCAGCTCTCGCAGGGTCAGCTCGAGCCTAAGCTTTGACATCTTTTTGGCAAACCACCGCTCCGCAAACGGGAGGCCATCGTAGGCTCGCTTAACCTCGTTGAGCAGTTGTTTTGCCATTCGAAGTCGCACTGGTCGGTCGTGTAGATAGCGAAAGATGTAAACCTCCTTTTGATCTTCGACGTACCCAGCTCCGTCAGTCACAAAGGGCTCGAGGGCCACAACATCGCCGGCCTTCAGCTTCTGCCCCGTCTCTTCCTTGACGTTAGGCACCGTCAGGCCCGCGTGCAGGTTCCATCGCGTTAGGCTGTGGCCTGTGAGGTTGCGGATGGGTTTGAAACCTGCCGCAGTTGCGGTTTCTTCGACGATTTTTCCTATCTCGCCTACATCTATTCCTGGCTTAATTGCACCAATTGAGGCCTCAAGAGCTCGTTCGACCGTCTGCACAAGCTCCTGTTTTTCGCCCGTCGCGACTGTGAACGCGGTATCCGCGATATACCCATCGAGGTGGGCACCTATGTCGACCTTGACCATGTCTCCCTCATTGATGCTCGTGTCGTCGTTTGCGGGCGGGCTGTAGTGGGCTGCGGTCTCGTTGACCGAAACGTTGCAGGGAAACGCTGGTTTACTCCCTTTCTGCGCGATCGACTCCTCCACCATTTCGGCTATCTCGAGCAGCGTGACTCCGGGCTTCACGAGGGTGCGCGCCTGCTCCCGCACCTCGGCTACGAGCTTCCCCGCCTTTCGATATGCCGTGAGTTCCTCTTCAGTTAGCATCCAAATGTCCTCCGAGCAAAGTTGTTTAATCCTGCATCCAAATTAAACTTGATGTCATGAGCAAGGGCACCTTCCTGACCGAGGCGCAGGCGCGGGTTTTCAAGCTCCGTGTGAAAGGGTTGACCCAAGCTGAGATATCTTGAATGCTGCGGACCTCCCGCGCTAATGTCTGCATCCTCGAGCGCAGGGCTAGGGATAACATCGCGCGGGCAGAACGCACGCTCAAGCTGGCTGCAAAGCTCCGTGCCCCAGTTGTGCTTAAGGTCAAGCAGGGGGACGATATTTTGGAAGTGCCCAAGAGGTTGTTTAAAGCGGCAGATGCTGCGAAGATTAGAGTCAAGCTCAGCACACTTGATGTAATATCCAAGATTCGTGGAGGGGCGAGGGATAAACTATACGGTCGGTCGGTAACTCAAAATTTTGATGTGGTTTTGACCTCAGAGGGCGAATTGTTCATTACGTGAACTTCGCTAGCTTTACCTGCTTCTGCCGCTCGAAGCGTAAATCTTCCTCCGTGTATCCCAAAACCTCCATAATCCGCATCACCGCGGGGAGAACTTGGTGCCCCACATAGTAGTCAGGGTCGTACTCCCTACCCTTGAAGTCCTCTACAGGAATGGCGCGCTCGCTTATGCTCCCCGCACCTTTGGCTTCGATGTAGGCTATCACCATCCCGGGTTCTACCTCTCGCCCCAGCTCACGGAGTCTCTTCGCCGCGACCACATGGGGGCCTATTGAGCGGTAGCTCTCGATGGGCATCTTAAGCCGGGTGTAGATCACGAGATCGTCCAAGCTGGCACGACCCTCGAGCACGTCACGGGTAGTTTTGTGTATGAGTTCAGCTGCTTTTTTCGGCGAGCCATCTTTGAGGATAGCCCTGAGCACCTCTTCTTGGGTTTTCTTTGCAAGCGCTGCCCAATCACGACGGACGAACTCTAGGCCTTTAACTACCATTCTTTCCTCCTCGTCAATCATTGCGTAACGCTTCTTGGTGACGAACACGCCGCGGGGGTAAAAGCCCTCGAACTCGAGCTCGATGATGCCTGGAAGGCTCTCGTTCACCTGCTTTAGAAATCGCATCGCATCCTCGCGGCTTTTACCGTTGAGTTTGCAGAAAAGCGAATCTGTATCTCCGTAGATCACCTCAAGACCGAAATTCCTCGCCATTTCAATCGTCTGGCGGATGTAGTGTCTTCCAAAGCTCGTAACGCTCTCGGCGCATTGTTTGAAGTACCAGCGTGCCCTCGGATAGCCCAACATACCGTAGAAACTGTTTGCGATGATCTTGAGCGCTGTTTGCTGCGCATCGAGCGAACGATATTCCTTGCTCTCCCGCTTGTGTTTTTTCAGCTCCTGCTTCAACCGTACGCGCTCTTGAATGAGTCGTTCGAGCGTTACCGGTATGAATCCTCTCCGCTTGGTACAAAAATAATAATCAAGCTCTGGAGCTTGTGTGGCCTTACTGGGCGTGCAGCACTTGCAGTTGAGAGTTGAGGGGTCAATGTTGTGCGATACTACTATACTCGGGTACAGGCTTCTGAAATCGAACACTACGATACCTTCGTGCAGGCCTTTTTCAGGTTCCATGACGTACGCGCCAACGTAGGTTTCCTCGAGTCGTTCCTCGTACTCCTCACCCACGGGCCTAACGGGCACGAGCTCGCCTAGTTTGTGCGCTTCACGGATGAGCAACCATTCCACGAGCTGCCCCGGAGTCATCCTGCTGACATCGAAGGGCGTTTGTCCGACGGTACGCGCCAACTCGAAAAATAGCGGGAGCAACTCGAGTCCCAGCTCGAGCGTCGCCTCAGCATCCGACATCGAGTACTCAAGCAATTTTTTCGCAAGCTCCCCCCCATGCTCCCAAGCCTTGATTATCTCGGTAAATTCGAAATCAGGTTTTTCCTTTCCCAGCATATGGCGGTAAACGTCCTCGAGGGTGTAGTGGATGAGCCTTATCGTCCCTATCGTCGCGAGGAAGTTCACCATTGTGTAAACGTCGATGTGCACCCGTCCTCGAACCCGAGTGGCCGTCGCGAAACGCCGCTTGCGAGTTATCACTTCCGAGCCATCCCGTCCCAGTTTCAGCTTGATTTTTAGCTGCTTTGCCCGTTCGCGCAAGTAGGGAAAGTCGAAGAGATCGGTGTTGTACCCGAGCAGGATATCAATTTCCCGCTCCTCGACTAACTCGACGAAGCGCTTGAGCATTTCCATTTCGCTCTCCACGACCTCAACGTAATCAAGTTTCACCTTGAGATCCCTCCAGGTGATAACTTTTTTGAAACCTCGGTTGTTGGCCAAACTCATCATGATAACTGGGTCCTTGTCCGGTCGGGGGGTTCCCGCGGGATTGTAAACCTCGATGTCGAAGCTCATCACGTTCAACTTTTGCTCAGGCACATCGGCTGGCTTGGGTGGGCT
>JAOUPD010000048.1 GCA_029880065.1 Hadesarchaea archaeon | reverse complement strand
TTTTTGATCAATCCTGCCGACGATCTTCATTATCTCCTCATCACCTTCAAGGAGTTTGATCGCGACCCATCTCGGTGGATATTTAATGGGGATTTTTTCCACGAGCTTTATGACCTTACTAATTTTTTCTTCTATTTCCCTGCCGTATCTCATCTTGGCTGGCTTCGCCTTCTTGCCCCTCGCAATCTTCACAGCTTTGTCCAGCAACTTACCTAGGCCGGTTCCCCCTGTGGCAATGGTTGGGATTACAGGTATGCCAAGAGATTTTTGCAGCTGAGAAATGTTGATGGTTATGCCTTTTCCCTTAGCCACATCCATCTGATTCAGTGCCATGATCATCGGCGTTTCTAGTTCAAGCAGCTGGATTGTGAAAAAGAGGTTTCTTTCAAGTACTGAAGCGTCGACGATATTTATGACGATGTCTGGTTTTTGAATTGCGATGTACTCCCGGGAGATCCGCTCCTCAATCGAGAACGTGGAGAGTGAATAAATGCCGGGCAGGTCGATGACATTTATCGCGTGCCCCTTGAAGTGAAGCGTCCCCTCCGCCTTTTCAACTGTCTTGCCAGGCCAGTTTCCGATGTGTTGGTGTAGCCCAGTAAAATAATTGAAGATGACGCTCTTCCCGACGTTTGCATTGCCCGCTAAGGCAATGGTTATGTGTCTCTTATCGGTTGTTGACATTTTTTATTTCACTCTCACAAAAACTTTGGCTGCAATACCACGACCAATCGCCAGCGTGGTGCCCCTCACGGAAACCATAAGTGGGCCGCGAAATAGGGCTGATTTGACGACCTTTACCTCTGTGCGGGGTGTTAGCCCAAGATCGACGAGTCTTTGGGAAGCTCCCCGTCCGCCTCCGATGAACGATACGATACCTTTTTGCCCGTCCAAAAGGCTAGTGAGCGGCACAAGGTTGCTTGGGGCTCCTGGGGGCAGGAGTCTTTCACCTTCAAATCTTTGGCGGATGGCTCGCTCGAGGTCATCGGGGATGTGGTGCTCCAGCTCGCATGCATCTTTATGGACCCTAGATTTCGGTAAGCCAAGAGTTCTCAGAAACTTTTCCATTACCCGATGTTTTCTCAGAACTTTTTTCCCGATTTTTTCCCCTTTGAGCGTTAAAGTGACTCCCCGATAAGGAACGTATTTCAGGTACCCCTGCTTGGCCAATTTTTTCAGCATCTGGGTCGCACTCGCAGGGGCCACTTTGAGTTCCTTAGCTACGTTAGTAGTGGTGGCGGCTTCTCCTCGCTCGTACAGGTAGTAAATTGCCTCCAGATACTCCTCGGTGCTTTCGGTTATCATGGGCAAAGTTTAGGCATGCCTAAATTTAAAGTTTTGGTTAGCCTAAATTTTGAAAATACCTGGCCCAACCGCGAGTTTAGGGGCTTGGATTTTCCATGCATGCAGTGTACGCTTTGGTTATGATTCATTCCGATAATTTTTTTCAAATTTTTCTCCTTAAAAACAACCTCCACTCAAAGCCGCGGCGGGAGAGATGACCACTTTACCAATGGTTGTTGCGCTAGCTATCGCCTGGCACATCAGCTTAGCTTTGCTCGAGCGCTTGCGCCATCCCAAACAGGCTAGGCCCCCGCTGGCGAAGCTCCTGCTTTCAGCCGAGGTGGACCTGCTCAGAACACTCAGGGGGGAACTCAAACGGCGCCTTCACCTCAGACGAGAGCCCATGAGCAAGCGGAAGCTGTCGGAAGTTGAGAGAAGGCTGGAGGGGCTGGGTGGAGATGAGAGATGAGTTGACATTTGAGGCAGTCTTGACAGTGGTTGACCGTTTTCTTGAATTGCCTCCCCAAGAGGTGAGTTCAGCGGGCGGACTCTGGCCGAAACTAGATAACATGCTCGATTGGGCCCTCGGTGCAACCAAATTCGATGCACCTCACCATGGGCGCTTGGCTGAGCTTGTAGCCTCGCTTAAAGCTGCGGCCACCAATTTTCTCCAATCCCTGCTCAACGCGAGGCGCGGCGGCTCCCTGCACGACGATTGGACGCGCTTTGCCGAGCGCGACTTCATCAAGCTCAAGGACGAGGTTCTAGCCTTGAGAGAATTTTTGGTTGATGAAAAAGATTTTCTAAAGTTTGCTTGCTTGCGGGCGAGGTTAAGGGATCTCAGCCGGGGCGACCCGGAGAAATTGTTTAAGGAACTGTATGAGGAGCGGGCGATAAGCGAGCGCACATGGGTGCTCCTCATGACTCAGCCGAATACGTGGCGAAAAGCGCTCAAAGACCGCAAGATTTCCGAAGAGCTGGCGCGCATATCAGGCTGGTTTCTCGACCTGCAGGAGGCAAGGAGGGCACGAAAGTGTTTGGTGAGAAAGACGGCAAAGTAGTGCTTGCTGAACACGGACGGTGGATAGCCAGCCTTCGGGACGACGCGCGGATGCTTGAGCAGCGCCTCAGAGGCCTAGAGCGAAGGGTGGCGACGCTCGAGGCGAACCTCACGGAGCTGACGAAGCTTTACGGCAAGCTCGACCTATCGCAGGCCCAGCTCGGCGATGAACTCACTCGACTGACTTCTCGAGTCGATGTCTTGATTGGACAACTTCACAGGGGTGTGAAGTCCGGGAGGCGGAGGGGATGAGCTGCGAGCCCGCGATAGTCAAGCTAGGGGATGAGCGGGTATTGAAGTTCAAGTGCGAGGGCTGCGAGCACGGCGCCTCCATCGAGGAGTCCGAAGTCTGCATGCGCGAGGTCGTGCGTGCGCTCGCTGAGTATCCAGCAGTGAGTGCTGTGGTCCTCGCAGACATCTACGAGCGCGAATACAACGGCCCGAGCTTGGCTGAACTCAAAGAGGTAGCGAAAATATTTAAGGCGTATAAACACTGGCCATTCGCCCACCTCGCACCGACCGATTGCAAACGCTGTGAGTCAGAACGCAGACAACAGCTCAAGGACGCGCTCGATGTAATGCCGGGAGACCCTGCACGCGCGCGCGAGGAACTTGAGGTCATCGTTCGGGAACTGCGGGCGAGGTCCAAGCGGGGAGCGGAAAAGTGCAGGCGATGCCGAGCGACCTTCATCGAGCGCGCTTTAACCCCCATGTTGTCATCGCTAAAACGCGCGAAGCTGGCAAGCATCGACCGAAAAAATCGCGAGGGCTACGCGAAAATCTTGGAGGCACTCATCCACCCGTGTTTCATGAGTTCTCGATTCGCACTTGAGCCACCAGCGGGAGCCGAGCTAGTCGACGCCTATCGGGTGGGGAGCAGTGAGGTTCGAATTTACCGCTTAAGGGACAAACTCCAACACCTCTACTTCCTGATTCTCCCCGAGCATAAAATCCCACACAAACAGGTTTTACTCTTGCACCGGGCACGCCAAGCGCTTTTGAAACAGCGGCCTGAGTTCGAACCCGACCCGCTTCGAGCGCGAGAGCAGCTCACGCACCTCGGCGGGGACCTCATGACCAAGCTGGTGGTCGATGAAAAGCTAGATGTCGCAAGGGAGGATGTGGAGGAGCTAGCCCAACACCTAGCCAGATTTACTGCGGGCCTAGGGGTGCTCGAGGTTCTGCTAGCAGACGCCCGAGTACAGGATGTCTATATCGACGCACCCGTTGGGCGAACGCCAATCCACATCTATCATCGAGATTTCGAGGAATGTCTCACGAACATCCACCTGACGCCTGACGATGCCAAGTCGCTGATTTCCCGTTTCCGCGCCATCAGCGGGAGGCCGTTCTCCGAGGCTGACCCGGTGCTCGATCTGAATCTCGGGGGCGTGAGGATAGCGGCAATCGGGCATCCACTGAGCCCGGAGGGGTTGGCGTTTGCGCTGCGCAAGCACAAGCCGACCCCATGGACTTTGCCCCAGTTCATCCAAGCGAGATACCTGACCCCCTATGCTGCCGGCTTGCTCAGCCTGATGGTCGACGCTCAGACATCATTGTTAGTGACGGGCAGCAGGGGATCGGGGAAGACTTCCTTGCTCGGTGCCCTTATGCTCGAGCTACTGCCGAAGTTTCGCGTTATCGTGTTAGAAGACACTTCCGAGCTCCCCATCGAGCAACTTCGAGTTCTAGGGTTCAAAGTCCAATCGCTCCGCGTGCAGTCGGCCGTTTCGGGAACTTCCGCTGAACTTCGAGCCGAAGACGCGCTTCGGGCGGCTCTTCGCTTGGGGGAGTCTATACTTGTGGTAGGTGAGGTTCGAGGAGAGGAGGCTCGCGTTCTCTACGAAGCGATGCGGGTGGGGGCTGCGGGCAACTCGGTCATGGGTACAATCCACGGCGCCACGGCGCGCGATGTCTTCGAGCGCGTGGTCTACGATTTGGGCATCCCAGCCAGCTCCTTCAAGGCGACGGACGCTATCGTCGTGGCGGCACCCATTAGACCGCGGGGCAGCGTTGCTCGGATGCGCAGGGTGGTGCAGGTAACCGAGGTCCGCAAGGGCTGGCGGAAAGACCCAATGGGTGAGGAAGGCTTCGAGGACCTGATGAAATACGATCCAACGAACGACGAGCTCGAGCCGACGCGAGCGCTCACCGGACTGAAGTCGCAGCTCATCGATGACATCGCCAGAAAGTGGGGCACTAAGCCGAGGGATGTCTTGAGGAATCTTGAGCTTCGGGCAGAGATTCAAGGGGCGCTTGTCGAAGCGGCTACCAAACTCAAAAAACCCGAGTTGCTTGAGGCTGAATTCTCGATGCGCTCGAACCTCGTGCTCCATGCCTTGCTAGAAAAACAATTGCGAAACAAACAGGTTGATTATCGCGAGATTTTTAAGTGTTGGCGTTCCTGGCTTCGGGGCTCGGCTAGGGAGTACGCAGGTGTGTAATTGAGCTTACTCGAAAATTTTTACGCGCGGGCTTGTCATTTAGCTGGTAAGTTCAGGTGGTTCGGGCGAGAGCAGCAGGTAAACGACGAGTTGCGCGAAAATTTAGAATTCGCTGCGTTGGGGGTTCAGGCCGAGGAGGTCGTTGCGCTGGCTTTCCTCGCTAGTTTTCTTTGCGCAGCATTTGTAGCAGGGGTAGTAATCCTGTTTATGACGATTGGATCCCCATCAATGGCTCTCCCGATTGCGCCGCTGCCTTTGATCGCTTACGTGCTCGTTGGGTGGTACCCAAAATGGCGCGCTGAGCGGCAACGAATCCACGGCTTGGGAGAGGTCCCGATGCTAATCAATTACCTCACGATGTCAATGAAAGTCACCCCAAACTTGGAGCGAGCCACGGCCTTCGCCGCCGAGAACGCGGAGGGTCCCCTCGGGATGGGCCTCAAGGATGCCCTGCACCGCACGTACCTGCGCGCCTACGCCGGAGTCGGGGAGGCGCTGACGGGATTCGGGGAGCACTGGGGAAAATGGTGCGGGGAACTCAAGCGCTCAATCTATCTGCTCCGAAGCTCTGTGTCGGAAAGGACCGAAATCGCTCGCCTGCAGACCCTCGACCGAGCCCTTGAGCTGAGCCTTCGCGGCGCGCGCGACAGGATGAGGGATTTTGCGGCAGGGCTCCACCTTCCAACTCTCCTAACATACAGCATAGGCGTGCTCCTGCCCCTAGTGTTGGTGGCAATCTTGCCAGTGCTCTCGATTATCGACATCAGCATCGATGCCCCCCAAATCTTCGCAATCTACTGCGTCGCGCTCCCGCTTGGGGTGTACATGCTCAACCGTTGGATGTTGGCGAAGCGCCCGGCTACATTCCCACCGCCTGAGGTGCCTATTGAAACGAGCCGAACTCGAGCCCTCATGCTTGCGGGGCTCCTTGCAGCCGCGCTCGTGGGAGTCGGGCTCTTTTCACCTATCGACGACGATTTTCGCGCTATTTTGCTCCTCTGGGCCCCAACGCTCGGCATCACCGCATACTTGTACTTGACTACCACGCGGGCGTTCGAGAGGCGTGGCCGCATCGAACAGATGGAGGGCGAGTTCTGCGACTCACTCGTTCAACTGGGCAACCGGATAAGCGAAGGGCGCCCGGCCGAGGACGCACTCGAACATGTCGCGGACACTATGCGAGGGAGCGAGCTTGCAGGTTTTTTCGCCCAAGCATCAACTAACATCCGACTGGGGGGCATGGGGCTCCGAGCCTCGCTCTTCGACCCAGAGCGTGGGGCGCTCCGGGAAGTTCCCTCGCGAACAATCCACAGCGTGCTCCGCTTGCTTGTCGAAGTGATTGAGCGGAGCACCCGGACAGCTGGAGCTGCTATCCTGAGAACGGCCGATCATCTCCATGAGCTGAAGCAGGTGCAGCTCGACATCCGACGCTCGCTCGGGGAGGTTGTGGCCTCGATGCGTTCGGTCGCTCTCTTCTTTGCCCCATTCATCGCCGCGATAGCCGCGCGCATGCAGGATTTGCTCGCTTCGAAGACAGCTACCGTCGGCTTCTGGGGCTCGGGCACCGGTGTCTCGTCGGCCACCTTCTTATTTGTGCTCGGGCTCTACGTGGTGCTGCACACCGCGATCCTGATGAGCTACGCGGTCGAGATTGAGCTCGGCGATGACCCACTCGCGAAGCGTGTGGCGCTCGCACAGGCCTTGCCCATTGCGCTTGGGGTTTTCACCTTGGGTGCGGTCGTCGGAGGACACGTGCTCACGGCAATCATCGGCTGAGCAAACGTTTAATTAAAGCATAAAAATCATTTAACATGAATTTCGTTCCATTTATATACACAATTTTCGCATTTGATGTATATTCATTCTCGTTTTTTGGTATAAAAGTACAAAAAAAATTTAAATTAGAATATTTTCGACATAAATTTGATATAAAGATTAACTAAAAAATTTAAAGTGAGAAATTCGTCAAAAAATTAGAAAAATTGACTAATAAAGGAAAAATTAAAAAGAAAAATTAGAAATTTTATTCTTTTTTTTATTAAATATGAATAAAATGTAGCAATGAATTTTTTACCAAAAACTTTATCTAAGGGAAAATAATAGGATAGTAAACTTGAGGAATTGAAATGGACGGAAAGGATTACAAAATAATCGCGGCTCTCCAACAGGGCGCTAGAACGCCTCTCCGAAAGATATCTAAGCTGGTGCACATGAGCGAGTCTGCGGTTCGGAAGCGGGTGAAGCGGCTGGAGCGCGAAGGAGTGATAGAGCGATATACCGTCGTCGTCAATCCAATGAAGCTGGGCTATAATGCTCTGGCTATCATTGGCGTGGATACGACACCAGAAAAACACCACGAAATCCTGGAAAAGCTAATGAAGATAGAGGATGTAAAACAGTTAATGATCTCAGCTGGCGAACATATGATAATGGGTATGGTTCAAGCACGTGACAACAAAGAGCTGACCGATATTGTCCTAAGAAAAATCGGCGGGATTGAGGGTGTTACAAAGGTTCGTACATCAGTAATCCTCGAACGAGTAAAAGAGATGTGCTAATCTAAGCTGTGCTCGACCTTTGGATACAATCTATCACGTCAGCTCGAACGCCGCAACCGAAGCAGTAGAAGTGATTTGGGTAAACCTCAGGCTCGGGTGCTCATCGTGGTGGAGGGGCACGCTTGCCAATAGTTCTTGGTAAGCAAGGCGAAACGTTTTTTTCCTCTTTTGTAGCTTCTTTTAAAATTCCTTCCAGCGTGTCGGAGCCATTAATGTACCATTCAAATACCCGCTTTGAAATCACTCCGCGCTTTTTCAGCCACTCACTGTACTGTACCGACCCTTGGGGATGACCTCTCACAACCTTTCGACTGCAAGCAGGATGGTTCCGGGTGCTGTCCCCACCTAACTCGGCATCAAGCCTAAACTGCTTGGATCCACAGGGAGACTATCCGACAGACAACGAAAAATGAAATAATTGTTAGACTTCTTTCGTTTTATTTCCTAGTTAGCGATAATCAGTAGTGATTTTTTTCCTCTTTTATTAACCAAAAGCTTTATTTTGAAACGAATTAATAAATTATAGTGCGAAATTAGTCAGAGGTTTAATGGATGAAAG
>JAOUPD010000059.1 GCA_029880065.1 Hadesarchaea archaeon | reverse complement strand
ACCGTCGCATGGGAAGTATGGTGGACCAAATGATGCTGCGATAGTGAAACCTTTGCGGGATTCTCGACAGGGCGTGGTGATCTCTTGCGGCATAAACCCCAACTACGGACGAATCGATCCTTATTGGATGGCGGCTTCAAACGTCGAAGAAGCAATCAGAAACAATGTTGCAGTTGGTGGCCGACGAATCGCGTTGCTTGACAACTTCGTGTGGGGGAGTCCCGAGAAAGCTGAACAACTGGGTGCACTCGTGCGCGCTTGCGAAGCTTGTTATAAGTTTGCCAAAGTTTTCGACACTCCTTACATTTCAGGCAAGGATAGCCTCTACAATGAGTCCATACTGGGCCCGGTAACGCCTACATTGTTGATAACCGCTGTAGGTATAATCCCGGATGTCGGGGGGGCCGTTTCGGTAGGCCTCAAGGAGCCCGGAAACCCGGTTTACATCGTTGGAGAAACTTATCCAGAGTTAGGCGGTTCGGAGTACTACAAGCTGCGCGGGGTTGTGGGCAAAAATGTTCCAAAAGTTAGGGCGGCTCCAGCGAAAAAAATCATTAATTCAGTTGTTGATGCTATTGATTGTGGTTACGTTAGAGCTTGCCACGATATCTCCGAAGGCGGACTCGCTGTTGCAGCTAGTGAGATGGCATTGGGCGGAGATTACGGGGTTGAGTTGGATTTGAGAAAAGTTTCGGAAAAGTTGAAGAGGGACGATTTCGTCCTGTTCTCTGAATCGAATAGCAGGTTCTTGGTCGAAGTTCAATCCCAGAGTAAGCAGGATTTCGAAAAGTTGATTAAAGGTGGGGCCTGCTCCGAAATAGGCAGTGTAAAAGAAGAGGGGTATCTTTCAATCTGCGGGCTGAAGGGCAAAAAAATCGTTAATGTTGATTTAGTAAAATTGAGAGAGGCTTGGAAAACAGGTTTTGAAGACATTTAAACAAAGAAAATCGGATTTGTATCTTTCCGCGCCAAGGGACAAATTTAACCTAGTTGAATCGACTTTAGCGCACAATTCAGCCCTAGAAGAGGCGGGGTTCAGCTTAGGCCTGCTCCAAGTGTTTCGTGACTAAAGAGTATTGTTTTTCGTCAAGAAGATTCGCGTCACGCAAATATTTTACAACCGCCCCGATTCCCATACAGGCATGTAGATGAACATTGTTGGCTTCCAACATCTTCTTGGCCCCCTCTTCTCTATCTAGGATTACAACAGCATCTTCGACCACTCCGCCCTCTGCCCGAATTGCGTTGGCCGCGTCCAAGATGCTTCCTCCAGTGGTCGCGAGGTCGTCAATCAAAACGACACGGTCCCCTCGCTCAAGCAATCCTTCAACCATTTTCATGCGGCCATGGGTTTTCTTTTCTTTTCTCACAAAGATTAATGGGGATTTGAGTTTGAAGCTCACAAGCGTGGCCAGAGAAAGACCTGCATGTGGCACCCCGGCGAACTTATAGATTGGCCTGTCTATCTCCCGCTTTATCAAATCCACACAGAGGTTGGCGAGCTTGTTGAACAAATCGGGATAGGAAGGTGCGAGTCGGAGGTCCACGTAATACGGACTAGTCTTTCCCGAGGCCAGGACGAACTCGCCAAATTGGATCGCATTTAACTTATGGAGAAGAACCGCTGCTCTCTGCCATTTTTCTACGGTACTTTTTTTTGAGAGGGTTGGATCCAAGACTCATCCCTCCATGCTTTCGTTAATTTGGTCGCGCATCGCTTTTGCCATTTTTGCGGGACTCTTTGCGGTGTATATTGCCCTTCCGACAATTTCGAAATCGGCACCGCTTTTTATTGCATCGCCAAGTTGCGCTCCCTGAGCCCCCACTCCCGGAGTTAGAATCAGCAACTCCTTACCCACCCATGATCTCAGTGCCGTTATTTCCTTGGGTCTCGTTGCAGGGCCGATGACACCCGTGGCGCCGACATCAACCGCCAATTTAGCCATGCGCTCCGAAACAGACCCAATGAACATACTCGCGCCGGGGTGAGACATGTTTGGGACGACGATGACTCCCCTGTCTCCTTTTTCCTCGGCAACTTTGATGATGGCCTCCAAACTGTCTCGACCAACGAATGCGTGTGCGATTACGGCATCAGCCCCCGCATCGTAGGAACAGCGCGCGATCCGCTGGTTGGTGTGTGGAACATCGGCAATCTTGAAATCTGCTATGATAGGAAGGTCACTCGCTTTTTTGATTTTAGAAACAATCTCTAAGCCTGCTTCCAAGACCAGTGGGTACCCAATTTTGACCGCTGCGATGTAGCTAGAAACATCCTCCAAAAGTTTTTGCACTTGCTCCTTGGGGATGTCAAGCGCTAAGATCAATCTAGACTCATTCTTTTCGGATTTTCTTAACATCCTCTCTTTGAATCTTTTGCCGACCAAATGAAAACCTCAAAATTGGGCCAACAACTCTTTTTCCCCGGTTATCCGCTCACAGTAAACGCATCTGAGGTTGACTGGGGTCTTGCTGACAATCCTGAACCTAGGAATGGCTGGTTCGGAAGTGTTCGTGATGCAACCTGGGTTAGAGCACTTGATTATTCCTTCGATGAACTCCGGGAGCTCAACACTCTTCTTTTCGGTTACCTTGAAATTTTTAATAATGTTTATAGTGGCATCTGGTGCCGCCAACGCTATCTTGTTCACCTCTTCTTTCGTCAGCTTTCGGTTCTCGACTTTGATCACGTCTTTCTTGCCGTGCATCTTGCTCGGGACGTTCATTAAGATCGAGATGATCGCACCAGTCTGCCCAGTGATGTTTAGGATTCTGAGCACCGCTAGGGCCTTGCCGGAGGTGATGTGGTCTATCACGGTCCCCGTTTTTATTTTGCTGACCCTCAACTCCTTCTCAACGTCCCCCATCGTGTCACCCCAATAACAGCGAGAGAATTGTAGCTCGGATGACAACTCCGTAGAATACTTGGTCGAAGTACTTCGCATACGGCGAGGAATCGAGCTCGGAGGATATCTCATCAACTCTGGGTAGGGGGTGTAGGACACACAAGGTTGGTTTTGCTGTTTCAAGCGTTTTAAGCTCGATTTTATAGGTATTTTTGACCTTAGCGTACTCCGCTGGGTCTGAGAACCGCTCTTTTTGAATTCGGGTGACGTATAGAATGTCCAGCTTGGGGATTACCTTGCTTAGGTCAAAAGTTTCAGAGATCTCCTTCCCTTGAGCGGAGAGGTCACCGACGATCTCCCGGGGCATCTCTAGCCCAGGCGGTGATATCAAGAACAGTTTGTTATTAAATCGCGAGGCAGCATACGCGAGTGAATGAACCGTGCGCCCGTATTTCAGGTCGCCAATCAAGCCAATGTTCAAATTTTCAAATTTACCCATAGTTTTTCTAATTGTGTATAAGTCAAGCATGGTCTGAGTCGGGTGGTGTCCTGCCCCATCGCCAGCGTTGATTACGGGTATCTCGGCCACCTCCGCCGCCAGCCTCGCAGCCCCCATTTTCGGGTGTCTGATTACAATCACGTCGGAGTACTTTTCAACTGTTTTTACAGTGTCAGCAAGCGTTTCTCCCTTCGCAATCGAGCTTGTCGTGGGTTCGGCAAAACCAATGACGCTTCCACCAAGTCGTTGCATCGCCGATTCGAAACTCAGTCTCGTGCGGGTACTCGGTTCAAAGAATAGCGCCGCCATTACTTTTCCGGCTAGGGCACTTGATTTCTTTTTCCCTCTGGCGATTGGCTCGAATTTGTCGGCGGTATTGAAGATAAATGAAATTTCCTCGTTTGATAAGTCTTCTAGGGAGATGATGTCTCGGCCTTTGAGCCTCAATCTTATACCTCGCTAAATTCTCAAAAGCCATCATATTAAACTTTCAGGTTCGAGAGCTTTTGAGGCAAAAATTCGATTCTAGCGGGCTATCTGATTACTTATATTTCTGGTAGATTCATTTACAGCGGGGGAGAAGTTGGGAGCGGTCGACCTCTGCTTGAAAAACGCCAAAATTCCATATCGGGGTTTACTGGTTGAGGCGGGGGTTGCGATTGATAAGGGTAAAATAGTTGCGGTCCGCAGGAGCCGTCTCCCACCAGCAGATAAAACAGTAAATTTGAGAGGGTCGTTGCTTCTTTCAGGCATCGTGGATGTTCACGTTCATTTCAGGGACCCGGGTTTAACGTGGAAGGAAGACTTCGCCAGCGGGTCGAGAGCCGCAGCCGCTGGAGGGGTAACCACGGTTTGTGACATGCCAAACTGCGTACCCCCGACAAATTCGTTGAAGAGATTCAAGGAGAAGATAAAAATAGCAAGGAGTAAGTCGCACGTGGATTTTGGTTTACACGCTGCCCTGCCCGACGATGTGGGTGAAGGGGCCAAACTCGAAAAGGCGGGCGCCGCGTCGTTTAAAGTTTATACTGAATCTCAAGGTGATTCGGAGATTCCAGATTTTCTAGGGCTTGGCTTAACCATTTCAGCTCATGCAGAGGCCCCTGATGTGCTTAAAAAATTCAAGCCTCGAGGGAAGGTTATCGAGGAATTCATCAGATGTCGACCCAAGCTGGCTGAAATCTCTGAGATAGCCCGCCTGTTGCGCTTGGTCCATGGTGCACATTTGCATCTCTGCCACATGACAACGAATGAATCAATAAATCTAATCGCTAAGGCAAAAAGGGCTGAGAAGATAACGTGTGAAGCGACCCCCCACCACCTTCTTCTTTCATCAAATCACCTACGCAAGCTCGGCCCGCTCGCACAGACTTTGCCCCCACTTCGGTCCCCAGCGGACAGACTAGCGGTTTTGAGGGCACTACGGAATGGGACGGTCGATATTGTGGCCAGCGATCATGCCCCCCACACACTGAAGGAAAAGGAAAAAGGTCGGATGAACATATGGGAGTCACCACCCGGCATAGCTGGAGTTGAGACCTCGCTCCCGCTCATTTACACCTTAGTTCGAAAAAGGAGGCTGTCTATTTTCAGACTGGTCGAGGCGATGTGCACAATGCCGGCAAAAATCTTCGGCCTCCGCGGCAAGTCCGGAATGCCTAAGGGGGTCATCAAACCGGGAGCCGATGCAGATTTTGTAGCCTTGGATCAAAGGAAGAAGTGGAAAATCAAGGGGGAAGAACTCCATGGGAAAACCAAATTCACCCCTTTCGAGGGATTTGGGGTCATCGGAAAACCGTTCATGACTCTCGTCCGGGGTGAGGTGGTCTTTGAGGATGGTGAGGTAGTTGGAAAAGCTGGTTATGGACGATTTATTCCGCGAAGTAGTTCATAGGCCAAAGGTGTTGCCGATAAGCAGAGTCGTGGAGGAGACTCCTACGACCAAAACGTTCTACGTTGATTGTCCGGATATTTCTTTGAAAGTCCGACCAGGGCAGTTTGTCATGCTTTGGGTAATCGGAACCGATGAGGTACCGATGAGCGTGTCGAAGGCGGATAAAAACGGTGAGCTAGGGTTGACTGTGGCGAAAGTGGGGGATGCGACTGCACGGCTTCACGAGCTAGGGGAAGGGGACCAGATTGGAGTCAGGGGACCATATGGAAATTGGTTCGATCTCTCTGGAAACAGACTTCTGATGGTTGGAGGTGGATATGGCGTGGCTCCCTTGGCGTTTGGCGCAGAGGTAGCTTTGTCTGAAGGCAAGAAAGTCACCGTGATTCTGGGTGCGAAGACATCTGATGAACTCCTTTTCAGATCAAGGCTCGAGAAGTTGAATGTGGGACTGAAGATAAGCACCGAGGATGGCTCAGCAGGGGTGAAAGGTCTAGCCACCGAAGTGTTAGACGACATACTGAAAAGAACGAAATTCGATTGTATATTCGCATGCGGACCTGAGCTGATGTTGAAAAAGACATTTGATCTTTCTGAAGAATACAAAATCCCTCTACAAGTCTCTTTAGAGCGAATGATGAAGTGTTCGGTTGGATTGTGTGGGAGCTGTTGTATAGGGCCTTACAGAGTTTGCTTTGATGGCCCAATCTTTTCTGCGGATAAGTTAAGGAAAATAAAAGACGAATTTGGAATTTTCACGCGAGACGCCAGTGGAAGGAAAATTGAACTAGATTGATACCCCCACAAATAAAATTCGGGAATTCTTGGAAACTCATATCTACTTGGACTATTAATTCCTAGTTTATTTATAGCCGAATAAATGAGATTCCTTAAAAGTTTCGTGCATAGATTAAAAGCACGTTTCTCAAAAGTTTAATGAGAAGCTTGAGGAGGTTGGGAGATGAGTATCATCGAAATTCTCATGTACTCAATAGGAGCCGTTTTTTTCCTAACTACGCTAGCGTTCGCGCGATACACAATCGGAAGTGCACGGTTAATGCGGGGCCCGCTCGGTCACAAGTTAATGGCGTTTGGAGCGATCGGTTTCCTCATCTTCGCAATCGTTGAGGCGGTGGACATCTTTCTCTTCCCCGGCTCTGGTTTAGTATACGGCGCGGCGGCTATTTGGGTAGCTGGGCTCTCGCTAATCGTTGCCGGGGGGTTTTTGTGGTGCAAGATGATCAAGGAAGTTCGCGGGGTTTCTATGTTTAAAGTACTTTCAACATATGCGGAATATTATTTTGTTGGCATAATCACGCTATTATTCATTGGTACTCCAGTTTATTTGTTGGAATTGTTTTGGCCACTCGCGAGAGAGTTCAGTTGGCTCAGCGTTGGCAACGTGAGCATCTGGGCATTTGCATTCGTGATCTTGACGGTTGGGGAAAGAAAATTTTACTTCGCAACGCGGCCACTGGTAGCGGCGCGAGAGGAGTTACTGCTGTGCGACGACATCCGGGCGCTCGGGGCATATTCAGGCCTGACGAACGGACTCCTTGTTCGCATAGCCCCAGCTATCGGCATTAGCGGCGTCAAGGACATCTTGGCTCGGTGTGCCGAGAACCACCCCGCCCTCCTAGAGGGCCAAGAGTCGGCGAAGGACGGGATGTTGGATGCGGGGGTATTGAGGAAAAACTTTGATAAAATTCGCGAGACGGAGAAGGTTCGAGAGTTATCCACTACTTTCTCAGACCTGAACACGAGGTTGATTGACCTCTACGCCGCGGTTACCTCGCCCGAGCGGGCTAGGGAGGTCCACGACAAGACCATAGCTGCTAGCGCTCAGCTCTATGG
>JAOUPD010000047.1 GCA_029880065.1 Hadesarchaea archaeon | reverse complement strand
CTTCTTTTGCTCATGGCGCCTGCCCTCCTGAAAGACGCGCAACACGCCCGTAATCACCATATGGTTCCCCGGAACCGCCTTATCTACAAAATCGTCCCTGACTATGCCGTCCAACCTTCGAGGCATCCGCCCGCCGCGCAGCCTCTCGGGGGGCTCCTGCAAACAAAGACTCTGCCAGTCGCGGAAAACTGTTCTTTCAATCACAAGGTCGAACGGGCCCTTCCTACCGCAGTTTGGGTTCTCGCAAATGAGGGGCTCCCTGAAGAGTTCACCGACCTGAAGTATCCTGTTCTCCTCCCCGCAACGTCTGCATTTGAATACCGCTTCTGTCGCCTCCGGCTTTACCTCGCCTGCCCGCGTCAGGATTCCCTCAACCTGGATGAACTTGCCCACGTGCTCAGCGCGAATTTTGCGAATTTCTGTTGACTTATCGAGCCCCATGACGCGTAAGAGCATTCCGGGAACCTTTGTTATGCCCTCTAATGCAGCGGCAGCGACATCAAAAAAATCAGATGGAGAATCCAGAAGGCTTTTAGCAAGCTCCATGTCAAACTCCAAGATCTGTTCGAAAGCGATCACGATCGATTTTCGCCCGGCTGCTACCGTCCTGCGCAACTCCTTGAGGACCTCCCTGCGGTGCAGAAACTTCTCCAGCTTTTCTTTATCCTTCGGCTCCAATTTTTTCACCTCGAGCAACAGCGGCAGATGGAAGAGGCAGTAATGTGTATTTAGTAAATGTGGTGAAAATTTTGAACTTTAAGTTTAAAGTTTGAGAAATTTTTGTGCACCTCTTAAAATCTTCTATCTTCCAATTTTTCACCTCCAACAAATTGGGCACGCTAACGCTAAACGGCGGGCCTGGCACTTTTATTTGAATATGCACTCTTGCTTCCCCCGATAAAACCTAAAAGAGATTTTTTGATGCCGTTTTTGGGGAGAGGTCACCGAAAGTATTCCCAATCCTAAATTCATGAATTATCATAGTCTATTTTCAAAATACCCTTAAAACAGCGCCTTTTCTACAAAGCGCCTCTTTGTTTTCTGAGTTCGAGTGGAAACAGTCGAAAACAGGGGAAATGTAGGTACGAAAACTTTGGGTTCTGAGTTAAGCTCCAATTTTAAATTTTGGAAGTCGCCTTTTTACTACTAACGTATTTTCACGTACTCGTACGCCTGCGTCGCGGACTCAAAACAATAGTGAACCCTTTGATAATCGCGCCTGAACTCGGCCACATCGGCTGCAACACGCTTGGTTTCCTCCCCATCGACGATCACCCGCTTGATGAACTCCGCTATCTCCCCCATTTCGCTCTCTTTCATGCCGATCCTCGTCACCTCAGACGTTCCCAGCCTTAGGCCACCTGGATTCCTAAAATGCCTTCCTTGTCTGGGATCCCATGGTAAGAGCTCACGGTTGAGTATCACGCTGGCTTGCTCAAGTTTTCGCTCGATAACCCCTCCATCTCCGTACTTGGTAACGTCTATACCGAGTGTGTGCGAGGCCGTGAAGCCCTGATCCGCGCACAAAACTGCTAGACCCCGGTCGTAAAGTGCTTTCCCGAGAGCCTTTGCGTTTTTCACTATTTGCGCCGTGTACTCCTTCCCGAACTCCAACATCTCCGCAAGCGCCACCGCAAGACCCGCCACAGCGTGCAGGTGGTGGTTACTCACCATGCCTGGGAATACCCCTCGATTTATTGGGTCCGCCAGCTCCTTTTTGCACAAAATCATGCCGTGCTGGGGCCCCGGGAGGGTCTTGTGTGTGCTGCAGGTTATCACCTCGGCGCCTTCGCGTAGGGGATCCTGGAACTGGCCGCCTCCAATAAGACCGATGACGTGGGCGGCGTCATACGCCACATGCGCGCCGTGCTCTTTGGCCACCTTGCTTAGCTCTTTAACTGGGTGTGGAAACAAAAATAAGCTCCCACCAAACATCACAAGCTTTGGCTTTATCTCCGCTATCTTCTTGGCAGTCGCTTCTACGTCGATGTTCATGCGCTTCTCATCGAAGGGGAAATACTCGACCTCCAGACCGTGGACCGCCCCTGCCGCTCCTCCAAATTTCTTCTTTCCCATGGTGATGTGCCCTCCGGCGGCTATGGAAAGACACATCATGGTATCTCCTGGGTCTGTTAGCGCTGTATACATGGCAAGGTTGGAGACGGCCCCCGAAACTGGCTGCACGTTCGCATGCTCCGCCTTGAAGAGCTCCCGGGCCAGCTCCATCGCGAGCAGCTCCACTTGGTCGATATATGTGCACCCGGCGTAGACCCGCTCCCCCGGCATTCCTTCGGCATAACGCCCACCGAAATCTGTGGTGAGCGCCTCCCGAACCGCCGGGGATTGCACGTTCTCGCTAGCTATCAGCGGCAAAACTGTCTTGAACCACTCGTGGTGCTTTTGCAACAGCCCCAATGTCCGGTCGTATGCTTCCCTTGGGCGCATTTCGTTCACCTTAATAGCTTCATTATTTCCTTATACCTCGCCGGAGCCTCACGCAAGCGCTCCGAGACCATTATTGCTTCTTCCGGGTCTTTTAATATGTGCCCCGTCGCTACGCAAACCACGCGCTCATCCCGCTTGACGGTTCCACGACGCACGAGCTTTTTGAGCCCAGCGACCGTAGACGCGCTGGCAGGCTCCGCTCCAATTCCTTCCAAGCGGGTCATTAACTTTTGGGCCTTGATGATTTCAGCATCACTCACCGCCTCCGCCGTGCCATTTGAGGCTCGGATTGCCCGAATTGCCTTTGGACCGTTCACTGGATTACCTATACGGATTGCCGTGGCTATCGTTTCTGGTTTTTTAACTGGCACGAATTTGTCAAGCCCCCTCTTGATAGCGTCGACGATCGGCATCGAGCCCTCGGATTGGATCCCGGTCATTACAGGTATTCCCTTCGTCAACCCGACCAAGTCGAACTCGAAGAAGCCCTTGTAAATCGCCCAGATGTTGGCGCAGTTCCCCATGGGCACCACCACGCGGTCCGGCACTACCCACCCAAGCTGATCCGCTATCTCAAATCCTATCGACTTCTGACCTTGGGGTCTAAAGGGATTCAGTGAATTCAAAAGATAGATGTCCTTCCGCTCCTCGCATATCCTCCGCACAATCGCCAGCGCCTCATCGAAGTTCCCCTTTACTTCTATCGTCAGCGCGCCGTAAATCAGCGTCTGCGCCAGCTTGCCTCGTGCCACCTTACCCTTGGGGAGCAAGACTACGCAGCGTAACCCGGCCTTGGCCGCATAGGCCGACAGCGAGGCTGAGGTGTTGCCAGTCGAAGCACACGCGACGGTCTTAGCTCCAAGCTCGAGCGCCTTCGTGACACCAACCGTCATCCCCCGATCCTTGAAAGAACCAGTTGGATTGGCTCCCTCAAATTTCACGTAGAGTTCCCGAACCCCGACTTCCTTGGCAAGACGGTTGCAGCGGTAGAGAGGTGTCCCTCCCTCCCTCAAACTGACGATTTTTGATTCATCTAAAATCGGCATGAATGCACGATACTTCCAGACACTCGGCGCCTCGACCTTCAGGCGCTTACGATTGAGCTTCCGCTTCAGCTCACTTAGTTCGAACTCGACCTCGAGCAAGCCTCCGCATTTTGGGCACGTGTAAAATCTCTCGTTAATTCTGAACTTGCTGCCGCACTCGATGCACTCTAACCGCAAGCTTAGCCCCCAAGCGTTCGGTGGATATCTATCAGATCCCCAAGCAATGAGCTCGAAGTCTCCTTCGGGCCCGCCCCGAAGCCAGTGATTGAGATCTCCCGCGCCAAATCGAGCTTAAATGTTACTGCATTTAGGGTGCCACCAACAGCGAGCGGGTGCCCTAGTGGAACTAGCTTCGGCCCTACTTCCAGCGAACCACGTTTCGCGATGCCGATGAGCTTTATCGTGTACCCTGCCTCTTGGGCCAGCCGAATCGCTTCGGGCCGAACTCGTGCGATGCCCGCTCTCTTGACCTCCTTGAGCCTTGCGTTCATACCCAACAAGGAGTTCGCTAGAATCGTGATTTTGCATGCTGTGTCGATGCCCTCTATGTCGAGCGTCGGGTCCTTCTCGGCTATCCCAAGCTCTTTGGCCTCCCGCAGAACGACCTCGAAGGGAGCACCCTCCTTGCTCATGCGTGTGAGGATGTAGTTTGTGGTGCCGTTGAGCACGCCCCTGATTTCGTGAATCTCATTCCCGGCCAACAGTTTCTTCGCGAGCCCCACCACCGGTATCGCTCCTCCGACCGAAGCGGAATACCTGAATTCCACGCCACATCGCTTTGCCAGTGAGTCGAGCTCCCTGAATGCGACCACGAGCGGCCCCTTATTTGAGGTTATAACATGCTTCCCCTCCCGCATCGCACGTTTGATGTGGGTTAGCCCAGGCTCCCCTGTTTTGATGTTTGTTGGTGTGAGATCGTAAACAACATCCGCCTCAACATCATCAATCACTTTGAGAGCGAGTTTGCCCCGTTTCCCTCCTTTATACGCCACCACCGTCCCCTTCTTCTCGGCGACCTTTAGCAATTCATTTAAATTGAGCCCTTTTTCATCCACTACCGAGCCAAACTCGTCAACGACCGCAACCACACGTGTGATCAAACCGTGGCTCCTATGCAGAAAGCTGGCTTTTTGGACGAGCACGCGGCTGAGCCCTCTACCCAAGTTTCCGAATCCAACGAGTATTACGCGCATCATTCCGCCTCAAGTGAAGTTATCATGAGCAGTTCTTTTCTGTCTGCTATGCGCCGCATTCTGGAGATGGCCAAATTCGTATGTTTCTCGTCATCAACCACGATTGTCATTCGAGCTGCCGACTCCTGGCCGGGGGCGCCCATCGCGAGACTCAAGTCGGATACCATTACCCCCTTAAGAGCGTTCAGGCGATCGATGGTGTCCCGAACGTCGGTGTGGATGATGTGCCCTATTAACAAAACTGTGGTCCTCACTGCGCCTTCGCGTTCTCCAATCCGGGTGATCCGCACCCCCATCGCCCGAAGTGCCGCTAAAATTCGATTAAGCCTCGCTCGCTCGCCGATCTCAAAAATCAACATGACAGGTAGCCGCCCGAGTGGTGTCTTTCGCTCGCGCTGGTGCATGATGCTTTGAATGTTGCCCCCGTAGCGTGAAATGGGCTCGAGCGCCTTGAAGAGCTGTCCTGGGACGTCTTCGAGCTCCATTTCGAGCCTTATCAGCATTTCTTCACCCTCGCTTCGCTCAAGACTTCATGCGGGAGCGCCTTCTCCTCGGGATTGAAATAATCAACATTTTTCCTTTCAGCTCAACTTCTCGCTCGCTTGGCGCCGCGTCAGGCGGGAGCTCAAACGCCCCAAAATATGCCTCGCCACTAGGCTTCCGCGCGATGATTTCGAGCGCGTTACCCAGCTGCCTAACCTCCACATCTTCCTTCTTCACTCCCGGCACCTGCATCGTGAGCACGATTTCGTCAAGACGCTCGCTCTTCCCGCAGTTCGTCTCAAGCATGCGGGTTACGGGTTTGATCTCTTTCCGTTCAACCTTTGGCGGCTTCGGACGTTCCACGGGTACTTCGGCCGGAGCTTTGAAAGGCGCTATCCTCATCGGGCGCTTGCCTAGCGGTGTTACTTTGACCTCTGGTTTGCCTTTACCGAAGTCCCTTATTTCCACCTTGAAGCCCGTGACCCCCGGCCCTCGCTCGAATTCTCGAACGTCTATCTTGAACTTGTCCTCCATTCCTTTGAACTCACGGTCGAACTCTCGCATCATGCGCCGCATAAGCTTGAAGAACTCATCGTCGAATGGATCGTACGACATGTGCTCACCAAAAGTTAGATGTTTCGACTAGCACTTATAACTTTAGGAGTAGATACGGCGCTTTTCGCCGCAAAAATTGAATCTTCCGGGGCGATTACTCCTCTTCTAACTCGTAAGGTTCCACTTCAGAGTAGATGCACTCGCCGCTAGAGTAGTAGTCGCACTCAGGGCAACACTCGTTCCGATTCTCACACTCATAGTACTGCCAACACTTAGGACAGCACTTCGGCATCCTTCCCCTCCCAAGAATTTCCATTTGATAGAAGCAAACATCACTTATTTAAGATTTTCGACCCTTTCAGCCGGGGAGTGGGAAAATTATTTATGGAAGTAAACTAATTTTTTCTCGCGCCGGGAGAGCAAACCGGAAGGGCCTCTAGAATCGATCTTGGTGGATCCCACTGGTAGGGGCCTCAGAGAGCTAGGCCGGCTCAACGAGGCCTTGAACAGCAGGCTGACAGGGTTGATTCAAAAGCGCTCGAAGGGTTGCGGCGTGGAGAACTCGTCAGGGTAATCCACACGGTCCGTGAAGGATCGGAGCGACGTGGTTTGGCGAGCTGCTCAAAAGGCGGTTCGGGTGGGCTACGTCGTCCGCAGTCGTCGAGATGCCCGCGGCTCTTATCTCGGCGCGCTTTTTGATGAAATTTAAGCTGGAGAAGAATTTTTCTGGAAGCCGGCAAGAAACAACAAGGTGTCATTGTGGATGTCATTCGAGATTTTGACCCCTGGCATGACCCCCTCTGCACCTGCCCAAAAAAATATGGGTTCAACCCTTACACTGGATGTTCTTATCGGTGCGTCTACTGTTACGTTACATCCTACGTACCGAGATCTTTCGACTGTAGAATAAAGAAAAATTTATTGAAGCGGGTTGAGCGTGATCTCAAGCGGGTCGACAAGTGTCGCGTTATCAGCATGTCAAACAGTTCTGACCCTTACCCGCCGATGGAGGCAAAATTTAAGCTAACTCGTGCCTGCCTCAAACTCTTTCTGCGTGAGGACTGCCAAGTGCAAGTGATAACTAAATCTGACCTCGCCACCCGTGATATCGATTTGCTCTCGAAGATGCGTTGCGTGGCCAGTTTCACGATAACCACCCTCAAAAGAAATTTGAGTCGAAAACTTGAACCGCGAGCACCACCACCCGAACGAAGGTTGGAGGCGATGAGGAAACTCTCAAGTACTGGTGTGCCCGTGAGCCTGCGTCTCGACCCAATCATCCCCGGCCTAAACGACACAGAAATTAAACAAATCGTCAAAGCTGCCGCCACCACCGGGGCCAAACATGTAACCTCATCGACGTTTAAACCCCGCCCCGATAGCTGGCATCGCGTTCGGCAGGTTTTTCCTAGAGCTACCGCCAAGCTCGCGCCGCTGTACTTCGAACGCGGCGAACGGCACCACAACAGCTGGTACTTGCCACGCAAACTCAGGCTTGAACTCATGGGGCAGGTCAAGAAAACGTGCGATGAAAATGGTCTAACCTTCGCCTCCTGCCGCGAAGGTTTGCGGGAGCTGACAACCGGTACGAGCTGCGATGGAAGTCACTTAATTTCAAAAAAGAGTTCGAGTTGATTTATTTCAAAACTTCGCCCGTTTTCAAGTACCAAAGATATAGGTCCAGCTCGCCAAGCGTAAGCCCGAGCTTCTTCGCGAGCCTCACGAGCTTTTCCTCTATCTCCAGATATCGCCCATGTGTCAGCGAACGGGGCACCTCATCGATTAATCCATATTCGTGCAGCACGCTGAGCACATGCCGGTCCAAAATTGCTAAATCATCAAATCCCACATTGCGCAAGAAATGGCTCGATTCCTTATAACCTAACCCCCTCACGTTCTCGACCAGCCACCCACGAGCCTGCCGCGCATCCGTGAATCTCTCGATGATCTTCTTTATGTTGCGAAATCTGCGTACCTCGAAGATGAAGTGTGCCCGGGTGTTTGAAAATCTGTGCCCCGCCACCCTTAGCTTGTGCCTGAGTTCCTCGAGCGGGAGCGTCAAAAATCCCTTGCCGCCCAGTTCGCGCTGAATCTTCATCCCCAGCCTCGCGGTAGAGTTCGCCGTCAAGATGCAGAAACAAAGCTCCGAGAACCATTCCTCGTTGCCCTTTCGGCTAAGCTCCTTGAACTCTCGCATCCTCTGAGCTATGAGTTTGCCTACCTTGCCTCCCCTCAGCTCATTTACCCTGCCCACTAAATCCGCGCCCACCAACTTGCCCCAACTTTCTTATGAAAATACAAACTGTTTAATGCGTCGCC
>JAOUPD010000046.1 GCA_029880065.1 Hadesarchaea archaeon | reverse complement strand
CGGAGCGGCAGGGAACTCTTGCGAGGATGGGGGCCTGGTGAGGACTTCACCATCCAGGGGAAAGACTTGCGCGGAAGCTTCAGTGCCCGCGTCGCCACGTAGCGTTTCATGTGTCTACTTTGTCCTTTTTTCGCCACCTTTTGACCTCCTCTCGAGCACCTTATCGCGCTCCTTGTCCGAGGATAGCTTTATCAATACAACGTTTGACGGCGCGAGCGGCCTATTGACTTGAGTTCCATCAGCCTTGGTAGTCGTCGCTCCCTGAACTTGGATGCGGCGCCGCTTCGTATCTACCTCGAGCACGTCGCCTTCAAGCTTCTTAAAGTCGCCCTGCATGACCCGTATCTTGTCCCCCTTCCGCACGGGTAGAGAGCGCGTTTTGTATTTCCCCCGGAGCTCGCGGCTGAGGGGTGCGGAAAGGAATCGGTGCCTTCGGTGCAAGGGCGCGGCGTAAAGCGCTAAGTGTTGTTTTCTAGGCTGTTTGCTCACCATTGTTCATACCACCGTTGAGGCTATCCCAGCTACGCGGGGCCACCGCTCGGCTGCCTCGCGAGCCATGGGTCCTTTGATCTCCGAACCCCTAGGAGCCCCCTCAGGGGTTATCAGAACTGCTGCGTTGCCCTCAAATTTTATCCGCATCCCATCTGTGCGGCGATACTCCTTGCGCTGGCGGATGATGATTGCGCGGACGAGTTGTTTCCGAAACTCGGGGGTGCCCCGCTTGACCGAGGCGACGATGTGGTCTCCTACTCCTGCCTTGCCCATGCGCCTGCGTCGACCGTGGTAACCGACAACGCTCACGATTTGCAACTCTTTGGCCCCCGTGTTGTCGGCGCAGCTGAGACGCGCCCCAATCGGCAACGCTCTTATGGGCGCCACCGTAACCACACCAATCGAAGTGCCAACACCTTTCTTTCCCATACTACTCCCCCAGCTTCTGCACGACGACGAATGCTTTGGTCTTGCTCAGCCGTCGACACTCCATAATTTTCACCTTATCACCAACGTGAGCGGCAATGCAGGGTGGGTTGTGCGCATAGAGCTTGGAGGTGCGACGTTCATATCGCTCGTATTTTGGGATTACCTGCATGCGCTCCATCTCGATTGCAACAGTACGTGACATCTTATCGCTCACCACGACGCCTTCGAAAGTTCTGCCTCGCACCGAAAGCGTGCCGTGAAATGGGCACTTCAGATCGGAACATCGTTCCTTTGGGGGTTTTATTCCCATGCCTACCATAGCTTTACCTCCTCTTCTTCACTCGCTCCTCAGGCTGCCCGACGAGCTTCGCTCCGTCGACTTCGACTTTCTCGCCGCTAGGGCGGGTGAACATGAATTTAGAGCTCGCCTTGGGCACAATCTTGGCCCTGCCAGCCTGCTCAATCGTCAGTATGTCACGCGTCTCGTCGACGATGGTGCCATAAGTGCCGAGCAGCGTAGGATCCGAACTATTCGTGACCCTAGCGTTGAGCCCAATGAGCTCATGCCGCAGCACGTTTCGCTTAGTTATCGGCATACGCTTCACCTATCTCGTGTCGATCATCTCAGGGGCGAAACCCATCTCCACGAGTACCCCTTTCGCTCGGGCTTTGTGATTGCCCTGAAGCTCGATGTGACCCTCTTTCGAGGTTCCGCCGCACGCAAGCTTCGACTTCAAGCTCTTTGTAAGTTCCTTGATATCAAGTTGTTTCTCATCTATGCCTTCAATGATGGTCATAATTTTGCCGTATTTTCGCTTGATTGAATATACATTGATCCGCTGCTGTTTGCGAGCGATCTCTTGGCAGACGCAGAGCTCTTTGGGCAAACCACAGACCTTGCAGACCTCTGGCAGCTCTCATGCACCTCCCTTTTGTTTTTCTTTCATGATTGTGAGTATTCGAGCTATCGTGCGTCGGAGCTCACGGATTCGCGCCGGATTCTCGAGCGAGCCTCCTGCGGCTGCAGTGGCGCGCGTTCGGGCGAGTTCGGCCCGGAGCTCTCTGATCTTTGCCATCATCTCATCAACGCTCAAATCTCGAATCTCACTGGGTCTGAGTATCGCCACTTTCCTCGCCCTCCTCGGGTTTAACTTCTTTTGCTTCTCCCTCGACGGCCTTAGCCTTTTCCTGTCCCTCGCCCGCCCCCACCGCTGGAACAACTTCCTCCGGCTTGGGGGTTTCCTCAGCCGCAATTTTGATATCGTCTGGTAGTGGTACATCAGGAGGCATTATTAGCACCTTTACCCCTGCTATCCCTGGCTTCAGCTTCGCGGCCGCGTAACCGTGGCTAACCAATTTTTCCGCTGGTTCCCCCGCCTTGCTAAGGTAACCCTGATAGAAGCGTTGAGTACGGGTGCGTTCTCCAGCTATCCTACCTGAGATTTTGACTTCGGCGCCTCTGGCACCAGCGTTCATTATCCTCCGCAGCGTAGTGTGCCCGACTCGCCTCGCGCTTATCCCACGCTCGAGGGCGAACGCGATTCGCTTCGCCATAATAGGAGCGCAAAGTTCAGGCTTCGTGAGCTCGACGACTTCGACCTGAGGGTTCTCCAGTCCAAATTTTTGGGCAAGCTCATCAGTGAGATGCTTTATGCTTTTTCCCTTACGCCCGATCACCATTCCAGGCCGCTCGACATAGAGTGCGACCCGCGTGCCGGTTGGGATTCGCCTGATGTCTGCCCCACCGTACCCCGCCCGCTCGAGCTCTCGCGCTAAGAACTCATCGAGCTCCACACGTTTTAAGCCGAGCTTAATGAAGGTGCGCTCCACGGGCACTATGTTGCCTCCTTGAGGATTATCTCCACATTAGTCAGCGGCTTGTTGAATGGGGTGGCTCGAGCGAAAGCGCGGGGCAAGAATCCGGGGATTGTGATCCCCTTATGGGCGCTTGCGTGCACAATTTTGAGTTTCTCCGCGTCGAGCCCTTTGTACGTTGCGTTGGCCTCAGCATTCTCCAAAATCTTTAAAATCGCGCGTGCTGTTTTAACCGGAAATTGTCCGCTTCCTCCTGCCCCTCGCCTATGCGCGACCTTCTTTCGATGGCGTTTGAATGGAACGGGTTTTTTCTTATCAACAACCGCTTGCAAATACTCCTTGGCCGTAGCTAGTCTCATACCTTTGATTGCCCTGCAGACTTCCATCGCGTGCTTGGGTGAGACCCGCATTTCTCTGCCGAAAGCTCTCGCGCATGGTTCATCCACTTTTGTAGAATAACCGAATTTAGGCATCAAATCACTTCAGCGGAACGTATAACGAGCTGCGGGTTGCCCCAATACCAGGGGTTCCATGGGTGACCTTCCGGCGCGTCTGGGAGAACTCGCCGAGGCGGTGACCGACCATCTCCGGCTTCACCTCGACCATGAAAAACTCCTTTCCATTGTGGATGGCGAACTTCAGGCCGACCATCTCGGGCAGGATCACCATCTCTCGGCAATGGGTTCGGATGGGGGCCTCTATTTTTCCAGCCTCTCGCGCCCTTCTAATGCGTTCAATCAACTTCTTCTCTCGAGGCGTGAGACCGCGGACGAGCGAGCGCCGCTGGCGTGCTGGCAGGAGCTTTGCAAAATCGTCGAGCGTAAGTTTCTGGAGCTCCTCAATCGAATAACCCCTAAACGTAAACTTCTTCGGCATGCGCTTACCTCTTACCCGTTCTCTTTGCCGCTATTAATCCCACCTTTTGTCCAGGCGGCGCACCCCGTCCAACAGTTTTCGGCCTACCTGCGTGCTTGCCCCTGCCCCCCCCAAAGGGGTGGTCGACTACATTCATCGCGACACCCCGCACATGAGGGTATGGCTTCCCTCGCGCGAGCATGGCGTGATAGCGCTTTCCGGCCTTGACGAACGGTTTCTCTAGACGCCCACCGCCAGCGACGACCCCCACGGTAGCTCGGCAACGTGGGTTGAAATCTCTAATTTCCCCCGAAGGGAGCTGAACTGTCGCACGGCCGATGTCGTGGGCAATCAGGATACCATGGGTGCCGGAGGCGCGAACAAAGCGTCCCCCATCCCCCGGTCTTGATTCGATGTTGTGAAGTGGGGTGCCCTCCGGAATTTCAGCAAGTGAGAGTGTGTTGCCCAGCTTGATAGGGACTGAAATACCACACATTATTTTATCTCCCACTTTTAACCCCTCAGGCGCGAGCACCAAACGCTCTTCCTTATCACCATACCTTATCCTAGCCACCGGGGCACTTCTGCCAGAATCATGCAGGATGTCGATCACAACTGCTTCAGCCTCTTTTTCGGCTGGAGGGAGCTTAACCTCACCAAGCTTTCGCCAGGACTTTGCACGGTAGGTAGGCGACCCTTTGCCGAGCCTTTGAGCTCTTATCCGCTTTCCCATCAGATCATCCCCAGTTTCGAGGCTATCTCGTCCGCCATGAACTCAGGCGCGAGCCTCACATAAGCGCGTTTTCGCCCATCCGGGGTTACCTCTATTTTCACGCTATCAACTTTCACTTCAAAAAGCAGCTCGATCGCGCGCTTCACGTCCGATCGGGTTGCGTCATTCGCCACGATAAACATGAGCTTATTTTCAGATTCGATTAGCTTCACGGCCTTCTCCGTGGCCTGCGGGTAGAGCACGACTTTGTGCGGGTCCTTCATGCGAACAATCCTCCGGCGAGCTTTTGGATGGCTCCTTTTGTCCATACTGTAAGCCGTCCTGCAACTCCTCCAGGTGCGAGCTGTTCTGCGTTAAGAGTTCTAACTTTCACGACCTCGACGCCAGGCAAGTTCCTCGCACCAAGTTTGATGCCCTTGTCTTCTCCCACCACGATAAGTGGACCGACAGCCTGCCGATATCGCCTGCCGCGCATCTTGCCACGCCCCGCCCGCACTCGCTTACTCCTAGCGACGCGCTCCACATCCTGCCACAATCCGAGCTTTTGGAAGATTTCCTTTGTCTGGCTAGCCCTCCCAATCCCCTCAAGCTCGTCAGTTATCACGAGCGGGAGCTCAGCAACTTTTTCAACGATGTGCCCTCTTGAGCTGATCAACTTTTTCTCCTTGGTAGCGGCGACCGTCGAGCGAACGGCAAGCCGGCGCTCTTTTCGGTTGATACGCTCTCGAAGAACCTTTTCGACTTTTGGTGGGTGGGCCCGTCTCCCTCCGACTGTGAAGGGGGCAAAAGCCCCATGTCCAGCAGCTGGGTAACGACTTCCCTTCACGCGACGAACTCGAGCAACGCCATGTCCCTTCCCCCATGTCTCGGCGGAAGTGCGCTTGCCCGCCATCCAGTCAGCTCCCCAAGGCTGAAGCCGGGCAGTCTGGGCAGCCATCACCGCGCGCCTGATGATGTCAGGTCTGAATTGTTCATCGAAGATCGCTGGGAGTTCGATCTCCTCGACGGGTTTACCCTCAAGAGAATATACGTGGACTTTCATCTTCATGCACCCTGCTGGGAAGCCGTGCTTATGTAAGTGATAGAGGGCGGCGAGGTCGGAGTTCTAGCGGGCAGGCGCATGGGTTGTCGGAGGTGCACAAGCCTTTTCGTGGGGCCTGGTACCGAACCCGCGAGCACGATGAAATCTCCCTTGATTGGACCATACCTGAGGAAACCACCGCTTGGCGTCACCTCCTTTCCATCACCCCCGAGCTTCAAAATGCGCTTGTTGAAATCCGTGCGCTGGTGGTAGCCCATCTGTCCTGCGGCGGGAACGGTCCACATTATCCGCGCCGGCGACCAAGGGCCAAGCGTTCCAACTTGGCGGTGCCCCTCCTTGGTCTTACGAGGCAAAATTTTGATTCCCCAGCGCTTGACGGGCCCCTGAAATCCTTTCCCCTTAGTGATCGCGAGCACATCAACGTATTCGCCATCCTTAAAGACATCGGCAACGCGGACCTGCTTCCCCAGCAATCCTTTGCAGTAATTCCATCTTTCCTCTATCTTGCTGCCCCCGACGCGGATTTCGATCAAGTCTGGCTTTTTCTTGTGCACGTTGCTGGCGCGGGGCTGGGTACACGCGAGTACACGAACGTCGACAATTTTTTCCTCTTTTATGAGTGCTTCTGCGCGCTCGAACGCTTTTTGCTGGTCGTACTTTTTGGGCAAGTTCACCGTTTTAGCAAGATCCTTCGGCAGCTCGCTCGCCCAGATATCCGTTGCAGCGTTGAGTCCCCGAGTGGTCGAGCTGTACAGACGAGCAGAACAGATGATAAGAGGGGGAGTCTCGACGACCGTAGCAGGAATGTTTATCTCTTGGCCCGAGGTCAGGCTCTTCTTGCGGTCGTCTATCATAAAGATTTGGGTCATCCCTGCCTTGTAGCCGACAAACTCTTGGAGGCGTAGGGTAGCTTCCGCTGGCCAAGCCCGCACATGGGCGATCGGGCGTGGGGCTCGCACTCGCGGCATGTAGGCGAGTGAGCCCCGCCTCGGACGATGTTTTCGCCTTCCCATCTTATCCCTCAATGAGCGCGTTCAGCAGCGCGAGCGTTGCCACAAGCGCTTCCTCCGTTCGAACGGTGGCGGCCCCTTGGCTCGGGATCGTGTTGATTACGACGTCGAAGAGTTTGCCCGCATCGACGCCTTGGCGCTCGCAGATTTCGAAGAGGCCCGCATAGGAACCCCCAAAGGCCACCGCCACGCTGCGAGGATTGCTACTCCTTATCGCTTGCACGGCTTCATATAAATTTTGTCCGTACCGCGACGTTCCTATCGTATAGTCTGTTTTCAGAACTTTTAAGGCCTCTGCGAGGGTTTTCGCCCGTAGGACTTCGTAGCCCCAGTATTCACCGACTTCGCTCCGGGGTACCCGCTCGATTGCGCGTTTGCCCTCACCCAAACCTTCGCCGAGTCTAACCGTTAACCGCTGACCAACGCTGAGTTTTTCACTTGTGATGCCACGCTCACGTATCCCGAGTTCAAGCAGGCTCCCAGTTTTGCCCACATCTATAACGACGGCTTCACGATAATTGCCAGCGGCGGTCTTTTCATCTGCGAGCGGATGGGAGGGTATACGCAGCGGCGGTAGCAAACCAGCGTAGCGAAGCTCTCGCTCACGTGGAAATAGGAGTTTGCGCAGATATTGCGGCGTTTCCATATAATGCAAAAGTGTTGAGATAATCTTGGCCTCGTAAGCTTGATTTTTAACGTGGGAGTCATCATCGTTATAAATACAAACCTTACCAACACGAAAAATCGCCAGCGCACGCCCGATTGAACCAATCTTGAGGGTTTTCTGTCGAAGGTCAGGTGCATCAGCAACGAGCGAGGATGGCAGCAGCACAAAAAAAGATGTGGATTTTCTGAACATAATCGCCTAACCCTTTGCAACTCCCATAGGTTTCAAGCGGGCGACCATTCGAGCGATTCCCGCCCTATGGGACACCTCACAGACCTTATGGATATCTTTGTAGCTTCTTGGCGCCTCCTCCGCGATTACAGAAACCTTGGCCGCTCGCACTATGATGCCCTTCGACTCGAGCTCTTTCTTCACATTTTCACCTCGGAACTGCTTGAGCGCCGCCGTGCGGCTCATGTGACGCCCTGCGCCGTGGGCGGTCGAGGCAAACGTCTCCTGCATCGCCTGCTCGGTGCCCACAAGCACGTAGGAGGCAGTGCCCATGTCCCCCGGGATAATCACCGGTTGCCCAACGCTACGGTACAGGGCGGGCACACTGGGGTGTCCGGGGGGAAATGCTCTTGTAGCACCTTTCCGATGTACACAAACTTTCTTGCGCCCTCCGTCAATTTGGTGCTCCTCAAATTTAGCGATGTTATGTGCAAGCCCGTAAACAAGGTGGAGACCCAATTTTTCCACGTCCTGCCCAAAGACTTGCTCGAACGATTCTCTCACCCAATGTGTAATCATCTGTCTATTTGTGAAGCCGTAGTTTGCAGCGCACGCCATCGCTGCGAGATATGCCTGCCCCTCAGGAGAATTTATCGGCACATTAACAAGCTCTCTATCTGGGAGAGTTATGCCATATTTTCTAACAATGTGTTCCATAGTTCTTAAATAGTCAGAGCAGACTTGATGGCCCAGACCCCTCGATCCGGTGTGAATCATAACCGTGACTTGTCCCTCGTGAGTTATCCCAAAAGAGGAAGCGACTTCCTGGTCAAAAATTTTATCGACCACTTGAATCTCCAAGAAATGAT
>JAOUPD010000045.1 GCA_029880065.1 Hadesarchaea archaeon | reverse complement strand
CAACGAATTCCTGACACGTTCTAATCTCATGAAGGCTTACAAATTTCCCGAATTTGCCACACCCATCAAGGTGGGTAAAAAAGTGGCCGTCATAGGGGGAGGAAATGTGGCTATGGATGCCGCGAGGACCGCTTTGAGGCTGGGTGCGAAGGATGTGCATGTGGTTTACAGAAGGACCAAAGAAGAGGCGCCAGCTAGGGTAGAAGAAATTGCGCACGCTGAGGAAGAGGGCATAATGTTCGATTTTCTTACTCTGCCCGTGAGAATTCTGGGTGATGAGAAGGGCAACGTTACCGGAATGGAATGTATTAAGATGCGACTGGGAGAACCAGACGAATCTGGGCGGAGAAAGCCGATTCCCATGGAGGGATCGAATTTCGTCATGCAAGTGGACATAGTTATCTGCGCAATTGGTACGACAGCGAATCCCATCGTGGCGAGAAGTGCAACTAGCGTGCAAACAAACAAACGTGGATATTTTATAGTAGATGAAAAAACGCGTGCAACGAGCAGAGAAGGGATATTCGCGGGAGGGGATATCACTCGAGGGTCGGCGACGGTGATTTCAGCGATAGGGGATGGAAAAAAGGCTGCTAGGGCTATAGACCGCTATCTTTCTTCGGGTGGCAGCTTGAGAAAGAGCAAAAAATAATAATTTCGCCAACCTCTCTCAGTATTTTTTAAGTTGTAGTGTGTTAGGCGATGTGGCCGACTTAATTCATTATTAACGATAACTTAAATCCAACCACGAATTTTCATTGCTTCAGCAACCCTCTTAACAGCGACTACATAAGCAGCCTGGCGCATGTTTACATTATATCCCTTAGAAGCGTTCAGTACCGAAGAATATGTGGCCGTCATTTTATCATTTAAACGTTCGTGAACTTCCTTCTCGCTCCAATAATACATGTAGAAATTCTGCACCATCTCAAAGTAGGAAACTGTTACTCCGCCAGCATTGCACAAGAAATCAGGTATCACATGAACACCATTTTTGTATAAAATATCATCAGCTTCCGGTGTAGTTGGACCATTGGCCAACTCAGCAACGATTTTGGCTTTAATGTTTGGCGCATTCTTTCCGGTAATAACATTTTCTAAAGCAGCAGGGATGAGTATATCCACTTCGAGTTCTAGGAGTTTTTCATTTGAAATAGGTTTAGTATTCGGGAAATTGATTACTGAACCTGTCTTAGCCTTGTGCTCAAGAACTGCCTCCGGGTCAAGACCTCCCTTGCTGAATATGCCGCCCTTGGTATCGCTGACGGCAACTATCTTAGATCCGAAAAGAGTTTTGGCAAGATATGCGGCATTATATCCCGCATTACCGTAACCTTGCACGGCAATGGTAGCTTTCTTAAGATCTATCCCGCAAACTTTTGCCGCTTCACGAATTGTGTGTAGGCCACCCCGGGCTGTCGCATCATCGCGTCCGGCAGAACCACCTACGCCGAGCGGTTTACCAGTGACGACACCAAATCGATTCTTTCCAGCAATTTTTGAGTATTCGTCCATCATCCAAGCCATTACCTGAGGGTTGGTGTAGACATCGGGCGCGGGAATGTCTTTGTCTGGACCAATAAATTGCCACACCTGATTGATGTACGCCCGACTCAAACGTTCCAACTCACCTTGGGACATTTCTTTGGGGTTGCAGATTACCCCACCTTTTGCCCCCCCAAGAGGCAAGTCAAGAAGAGCACATTTCCATGTCATCCAAGCTGCAAGTGCCCGCACTGTATCGATTGTTTCATCGGGATGGAATCGAATTCCTCCTTTTGTCGGGCCTCTCGCGTCATTGTATTGAACCCTGAACCCCTGGAATACTTTGATAGAGCCGTCATCCATGCGGATTGGCAAGGATACGTGGAGTTCACGCATCGGGACTCTAAGAATTTTATGTATATTAGGATCTAACTTTAGAATCTTTGCGCACTTATCCAACTGTTTTTGCACGACCTCAAACGGGTTAAGTTTCGTCATTTCTTTTATCCCCGTTCCTGATTTTAATCTAAATATTTTTTTACCTCGAATATTTATGAATTGTCTTTCCTATATCCTTTATCATGAAAGAAATAAATAGCACTGCGCTACAGGAACGTTATGAATTAGGGGGGCAGGCGCATACAAGAAAAAAGTTAAGGAGGTACTTCTATCAAACAGGAAAAGCTTATATTTCGGTTGCAAAAAAGTTTTTGAAATCGGGCAAAGAGGTATGAATATCACTGGACAAACCAGAAGAAGATTATAATGGATGGTGGGTGAAATTTTGAGACCAACAAAAGCTGAATATTATTTGGAGATTGCGAAAGCCGTATGTCTCAGATCTCCATGTTTGAGGAGAAAGTTTGGGGCCATCGTAGTCCGCGAGGATGCTGTGGTAAGCTCTGGATATAACGGCCCAGCCCGAGGAGTGATCAACTGCTCCGAGGTTGGTTGTATTAAAGATGAGCTAGATTTGCCCCACTACTCAAGCTATGATGAATGCCCTGGGGTCCACGCCGAAGAGAACGCAATCTTGAATGCAGCGAGGCATGGGGCAAACGTCCTAGGCGGAATTCTTTACGTTTTAGGGCAAAATTCGGATGGTTCGCTAACTGAAGCTAAACCGTGCAATAGATGCAAGCGAGTGATAATCAACGCGGGCATTAAAGAAGTTGTAATAAAAAAATCAGATGGGAGCATAGCAAAAATTGATGTCTCGGAATGGGCGAGCGAAGATACCAAACGATATCTGGAGAGAATGGAAGAAGTTCGAAAAACAAAAAAAGGAAAATAATTCCAACAACCAGACAGTTTTATCGTTTTATCTACCAAAATTTTCTCGCTTTTTGCCCCCTTGCCCGTAAAGTTGAGTGATTTGAACTGTAACCTCGCTCAAGACCGCCCCAAGCGAAAATTCAAATACCTGAAATTCAATTTAAATTGGGCGATGAAGAGAAAAGGATCATGCGACTTCAGATGAGCTAAACTTCCATCTGAGCCTTCTATTCTTGAAACTTCACATCGAGTTCCATAAGGTCGCGTGCCACGACGGTGTTAGGGAAAATTCGTTGTGCTTGTTTGAGGAGGATTGAATCATCTTTGTAGCGCGGACTAACGTGTAGGAGCACGAGTTGTTTCACGTTCGCCCGCTTGGCAACCTCCGCAGCCCCGCTTGGGGTCGAGTGGGCGCTTTCTGCTGCTTTGTCCGCAAGTTCGTCGGCGAGCGTGCAGTCGTGGATGAGCACGTCAGCATTGCGCGCGAGTTCGACAATACTCTCACATGGGCGGGTGTCACCAACATAAACAATCTTTCGTTCGGCTCGAGGGGGACCCATCACCTGCTCTGGCTTGACAACGCTTCCGTCGCGCAGTCTAATGCTATTGCCCGACTTCAGGCGGGAGAAATCTGGGCCTGATTTCAAGCCTAACGCAACCGCTTTTTCAGGATAAAACTTGCCCGGGCGCTGGTTCTCAACCAAAGCGTAGGCGAGTGAGGGCACTGAGTGCTCGGCATTGGAAGTCAGGATGCGGTACCCCCGGCGCTTGAGTTCCTCCTCCGGATTCAGCTCGCGCACTGCTACCTCGAAGGTGAGGGTGTAGTGGGGAATTTGGAGGTATCTCTCGATGCGTTCACCCTCACCGCGGGGGCAGTAAACTTCGAGCTTTCGCTCCCGGTCCATCAAAGACATCGTCTGCACGAGCCCGGCGAGTCCAAGGAAGTGGTCGCCGTGCAAATGGGTTATGAATATTGCATCAATCTTTAGGGGACTGAGCTTTGCCCTGACCATCTGGCGTTGCGTCCCCTCCGCGCAGTCGAAGAGCAGGAGCTCGCGTTCGTGCCGCAGGGCTATCGCGGGCAATCCTCGCTGGGAGGTTGGGATACTTCCGCTGGTCCCGAGGAAGATGAGTTTCACCCTACTTCCTCCTGAATATGTAAATTTTCCTCGTCAAACTCCGATGTACCCGCTGTTCATGTTTTTCAATCGTTCGAAGTCCAGCGTTTACAGCTAACTCTTCAAGTTCCAGCTCCGCGGGCGAGGCGATGCACGCGTATCCCTTGCGCCGGAGTACCCCTGCGATTGAAGGTAACGCTTGTTCATAGAGTTCCTTCAGTTGGGTCCCAGCCGTAGAGGCTTGGCGACCGAATGGGGGGTCAGTTGCGACGGCATCGATCTCGAGTGCCGGTAGCTTGCGGGCGTCTCCGACCATGAGCTGGAAGTCGACCACGCCGCTCGCTTCCAAGTTCTTTCGTGCCCCCTCAATCATCTCGCGATCTATGTCTATGCCAACGAGTTTCGCCCCGATTAGCCCAGCTTCGAGCAGGATGCCGCCCACACCGCAAAATGGATCTAATAGCATGCCGCCTCGAGGGGTTCGGGCGAGGTTGACCATGCAGCGGGCGAGCGCGGGCATAAGGGTACCAGGGTGAAATACAGGTCTGAGCGTTGGCCTGCGCCGCGCGAACTGGCGTCGGTCCACCCTCGCAGCCGTTATTCCAAGTACGCACTGCTCTCCAGTCAATACCCCCAAGAGCTCGATATCGGGGTGAGCCAAATCGACCTTAAACTCGACCTCTTCCGCGATGGTGTTGGCAATAGTCTTAGCGAGTTTCAGCGTATCGATTCCAGGTGAACTTCGCTTCACACGCTTCAGATGCACCGCGAAGCTTTTTCCATGGGGGATGAGGTCCACGATGTCGGAGCTTCCCACGGACTCGAGGATATCTTCCTCGTTTGCGTTGGAAGTGCAGAGGTGCATGCATATCTCGCGGCACATCGCTAGACGCGAAGCAAGTACCTCCGGGCTAGCCTTGGTTTCGGCGACGAGCACTTGGTTGAGCTGTTCAAGCACCCGGTAGGCGCGGTGCTCGGCCTTGATTGCGGCCACCGCTTCAGCCGTTGGCAACGTTGGATGCTCGCCTGAGAGCACGAACATCAATCTTTTCATGTTAAAACCCTTGCTGGATAGCCCCTGCGATGATGGGGGCAACTGAGACCAAACTTGTCCGGTGCTCGATGGTGTCGGTGGCAATGACCGAGTGCACGCCCGCCTTCAGAATCTTTTGGAGGGTATCCTCAGAGACCGCTGGATGGGTACAGGCCACGTAGATTTTGCGCACTCGCTGGCGTCGAAGTATCCGTGTTGCCTCGATGATGTTACCGCCAGTGCTGATAATGTCATCCACCAAAACCACATCCCGCTTTGCGACCTCGAGGTGTTTTGGTTGGGTGGTGATTTTTTTCTGGCTCACTTTCCGCTTCACCAAGTAATCATAATTGGCATTCAGCTCGGCAGCCACATTTCGAACGTGTTCAAGTGATCCTTGGTCGATTCCTAGGATGACAGGGTCTTGGAGCTTGAGTTTGGTGAGGTATTGTCCTAGCAGGGGCATCGCAGTGAGGTTGTAGGTTGGGATTGAAAAATTCTGTATGACTCCATCATTCTGCATGTCTACGGTGAGGAAGTCGTCCGCCCCCGCGTGCTCGATGAGCTTACAGATGGTGTGGGTGCCTGTGGATTCTCCTGGTTTGAATAGCTTGTCCCGCTGGGGCAATATGAGATAAGGAACTGCAGCTGTAACGTGTCGAGCACCTAAATCCTTAGCGGCATCGAGCAGCAGAAAGAGCTCGATGAGGTTGTCGTTCTGTGGCTGGCTGGCTGACTGAACAATGGCTACGTTTTTTTCATTGAGTTTGGTGTCGAGGCGTACGTAGAGCTCGCCATCGGGGAAGCGTTTTATCTCGGGGTTTAAAATTGGACACTTTAGCTGCTTTGCAACCCTCGCCGCGAGCTTAGGTGAGGCGGATCCAGCGATGATTATCAAGCTATCCCTCGCGCAACTCTTTAGCGTGGCAATTAAAATATTTGATTGGTGCTTCTATGTGGCGGGTCTTCAGACCTGAAGCGGTGGCGGTGCTCCGCGACTGGAAGGCACGGAAGTCGCTTTCACGCTACTTTGCGGTCATGGAAGGCAAGCTCCCGGCACGCTTTTTAGTATGCAAGCGCGTGCCAGCGAAGGTCGACCTTTTAGTGAGTGATGAGAAACTATGGCGCGCCCACGAGCGGGGGGTGAAGGAGTTTCGAAAGCTGCTCGCGGATATCGACAAGGACAAAACGAAACTCGAAAATTTAAAGCAGCCCGGCCTCTCATTGCTCGATTTGAAAGTGGAGCTTGCCAAGCGGATTCTGCGCTCGTGTCACTTCTGTGAACGCAGATGCGGGGTCGATCGAACGTTGGGCAAGGTAGGGGTCTGTGGAGTAGGTGAGCGGTCGCGGATAGCTTCAGAATTCATTCACACCGGCGAGGAGCCCGAACTAGTGCCCTCCTACACAATTTTTTTCAACGGGTGCACCTTCAAGTGCCAATATTGCCAAAACTGGGATATTTCGCAGGACCCGAAAGGGGGTGTTGAAGTTTCACCTCAGACGCTCGCCAAGCTCGTCGAGGCGCAACGCCGTGATGGGGCGCGAAATGTAAACTGGGTCGGGGGAGAACCCACGCCAAATCTCCATACCATCTTAGAGGCGCTCAATCGATGCGAGGTGAGCGTGCCCTCCGTTTGGAACTCCAATTTTTACATGTCGCTTGAGGCGATGAAGCTGCTATCCGGGACCCAAGATGTTTACCTCACTGATTTCAAGTACGGCAACGACAAGTGTGCGTTGCGGTGTTCCAAAGTTCTGAACTTTTTCAAAATCGTTGCGCGCAATCATCGCTTAGCGTTTGCGGACGCTGAACTCATCATCCGTCATCTCGTGCTCCCCAACCACGTCGAGTGCTGCACGCGCGCTGTGCTCGAGTGGATAGTTGAGAATTTGGGCTCGATGGTTCGTGTGAATCTCATGGATCAGTACCGACCCGAGTACAAGGCGCACGAGTTTGATGAGCTGGGCAGGCGGCTGACGAGCGATGAATTCAGCAAAGCGCTTGAGATAGCCCGTGAGGCCGGACTGGAAAACGTGATCAGTTAAAGTTCAATTTGACCATTCTTCAGAGGTTTTTCGGTCTTTGATGAACTATTTTTAGCCGAGATTGGAATTACCTTAGGGAGGTCCCATGGGACTCTACGCTCGATCGATGTTGGTACTTACAATCCTCTTTGGATTATTGTTTGCCATTTTTATGGTGATTGCAGTTTACTTCTACTCTTCCATAGTTTCGGGGTCATCTAGGTGGTGAAGCTGGTAGAGATTCACAACATCGGCGGCCAAGGCTTCGACTCGAACATTTACTTAATCATCGATAAAACAATCGCACTCATCGACGCCGGGACGGGAATGAACTTCGAAACAGTCAAGCGAAATCTGAGTAAGTTCAACCTGAAGCCGAGCAATATCAAGCTCCTCCTCAACACCCACTGTCATTACGACCATGTGGGAGGCGACCGAGATTTCATCGAGGCCTCAGGCTGTGAGGTGGCAATCCACGAGCTTGAGGCAGAGTTACTCCGAAAAGGCGATTGTGCTATCACGTTTGCGGGAGTTTTTGGCAAAAGGCTCGAGCCCATTGAGGTAGCGCGCGAGCTTCACGATAGTGATCGGGTTAAACTAGGGGAATTAATTCTTGAGGTTCTCCACACGCCCGGCCACACCCAGGGCAGCATAAGTCTTTACGAGCCCGAGCGAAAAATTTTGTTTTCCGGTGACACGCTTTTCTGCGGTGGCGTTGGACGCACGGACTTGCCGACCAGCAACGGGAAAGCATTAGCCAATTCGTTACGGAGGCTTGCAAAACTTGAGGTGGAGCGGCTTTACCCCGGGCACGGCCCGTTCGCTGAAAAGAGCGCACGCAGGCACGTGTTGGAAGCGCTCGAACTCTTCGGTTAGCGTTGGGCAATAACTCAAATAGTAAATTGGCTAAATTCTACTGATTTAAATGGGACCGCGTGATGTGTTGAACAAGCTGAAGTGGGGTGGCGAAGACGAGCTACAAAGTTCCCGAGTGACGATTTTGCATCGCGGCGCCCCAAACGATGAACGTGTCATCAAGGGTAGTGATATCCTCGAGCTTGGGCGTGGCTTCATGCGCGTAGCTTCGCCCGAGGGAGAGGTTGAGATCCCTTACCATCGAATCCTACGAATCGAGGCGCACGGGCGCATGCTCTGGGAGAAGCGAGGTTAAAGCATGGAATTTTTACTCGCAATTCTTGTGCTCCTTCTCTTCGCAAAGCTCGTCGGTGAGCTTTTGCACCACTTCGGCTTTTCATCCCTGATAGGCGAGGTCGCGGTTGGTATCATCTTCGGCCCAGCGATACTCGGATGGATTGTCATTCCCGCAGCTGGTGAACCTGTCTCCGCAACCGCTGAGGCCATCCGTGGGGTGGCGATGTTGGGTTTGATTGTGTTGATGCTCGTCGCTGGAATGAACTC
>JAOUPD010000161.1 GCA_029880065.1 Hadesarchaea archaeon | reverse complement strand
TCGACGGGGACGGTAGAGAACTTGGAGAAGGTCCGCGACCGGGTAAAAACCGTTCAGGGGTCCTGCACAGAACTCCTAGAATTGAAGCTTCAACCCGAGCTGATCTTTCACCTTGGCATTCCCTCCAGCTCGCCCATGTACCGCGAGAACCCACTGCTCGTTGGAGAGGCGATAAGCGGCTTCATGAACGTGATGGAGCTCGCCAAACAAAATCAAGCAAAAGTCGTCTACGCCTCCAGCTCGAGCATGTATCGTGGCTGTCCGAGACCCAATCGCGAGGACGTGCAGACCGAGCCGTTCGACTACTACACCGAGGCCCGACTTGCGATGGAACGCCTAGCGCGAGTGTACCACCAGTTTCACGGCGTTTCTTCGGCAGGGCTGCGCTTCTTCTCTGTCTACGGGCCCCACGAGCGGGCGAAGGGAAGGTATGCAAATATAATAACCCAGATGATCCTTAACGATGAATTCACCATTTTCGGCGATGGTTCCCAGACGAGGGATTTTACCCATGTGGATGATATCGTTAGGGCACTTGTCCTTGCGGCGGGTAAGACTGGAGCTTTTGTTTTTAACGTCGGGACCGGGAGGGAAACGTCTTTCAATGAGGTGGCGAAGTTGATACAAGAAATAAAGCCGCTGAAAATCAAATACTTGCCGAACCCACTAGAAAATTACGTCGAGCGAACTCAAGCTGACATAAGCTTGGTGAAACGTGAGTTGTCTTGGGCGCCAACAGTGAAGCTTGAGGATGGGGTCAGGAGAACAGTAGAGTATTATGGGGAAGCACGACCCAAAAAACAGTAACAAAACTGTGATTTTATGAAAACATGGTTCAAGGAACTGAGCTTTTCAACGAGCAAGGCGCGCGAGGTAATCGATCTAACGAGCAATGTCATTTCAGCAGTTCGAGAATCTGGCATAAAAAATGGTCTGCTCATCGCGCAACTTCCTCACGCGACAGCCTCGCTAGTGCTGAACGAGAACGAAAGCGGGCTCAAGCAGGATTTATTAAACAAGCTCGATGACTTCGCGCCGGTGCGTGGGGGCTATCAGCACGACCGCATCGACGACAACGCTCACGCACACCTGAAGTCGGCGTTCATAGGCTCCTCGCGGGTTTTACCTATCATCGACGGGCGCGTAGTTCGGGGCACCTGGCAGAACTTTTTGGTGATCGAGCAGGATGGTCCTCGAACCCGAAGGCTCGTCGTCTTCGTGATGGGTGAGTGATTAAGTGATAGCGTATCTCGACATCGAGACCAACGCCGTGAAAGCCGATCGGGGCATGGTCGTGGCGGTCGGCTTGCTCAAGGGAGAGGAACCGGTGGTTAAGTTTGCGGATACTCCCGCGGAGGAGCGGAAGTTGCTCGAATGGCTACGCGATGAGCTGGAGGGCTGCAGCAAACTCGTGACTTGGTACGGCCCGGGATTCGACATACCCTTCCTGCTCGCGCGCGCCGCCTTACACAAGATCGAGCTCAGCAAATTGATCGATATCCCCATGCTCGACCTGTGTGAGTGGTCCCGCGGACACTTGCTTCTATCCAGCTACAGGCTTGAGTCAGTTGCGCGATTTTTCGGAATTCAAAGGACCCTCGAGTTTCATGGTGGTGATGTGGGTGCCCTGTTCAAGCTGGCCGCGCGGGGCGACCACGAGGCGCGGAAGCTGATTGTCGACCACTGCAAGGAAGACCTGTTGTTGCTCAAGCGCGTCTACGAGCGGCTCAAACCACAAATTGAGCGGCCTGAGTAGAGGGGTTAGTACGGAAGAGCTTGTGAGAAAGATAAAAGTGTGCACGCTTTGCGAGCTTCATCGTTCACGTAAAAATGCCGTCCCGGGGGAGGGACCGCTAAACGCTGAAATCTTATTCTGCGGCGAGGCTCCCGGACACAACGAGGACCTCCAAGCGAAACCCTTCGTGGGGAGTGCCGGAAAATTCTTGAATGAACTCCTTAAAATTGCTGGGCTCCTGCGTGAAGACGTGTACGTCACCAACGTTGCTAAATGCAGACCTCCGAAAAACCGTGACCCCTCTGATGACGAGATTGAAACTTGC
>JAOUPD010000160.1 GCA_029880065.1 Hadesarchaea archaeon | reverse complement strand
CCCGCCAAATGATTGTCATAACCTCGGATTCAAGCGGGCTCAATACGGTTAGGAGTCCCTTCCTGTGCGGGTTGTAATCAGTCCAGCCGAACAAATCAACCACCAAAAATCAAACGAAGGTTAACTTGCGTAAATAAAAATGTTAGCCCATGATATTTTTAGGGTCAAACTCAAACTAGGTTAAGGGTTTCAAAATGATTCAACCCGCTGCAAGGACATACGATGCGCGCAAATCCGAGCCGGAGATTCAAGCGTGGTGGCGAGCAAGCGATATCTATGAAAAGGTGAAGCAACTCCGCTCGGATGCCAAGCCTTGGTACTTCCTCGACGGCCCGCCCTACGCGAGCGGGGCCATTCATCTGGGGACCGCCTGGAACAAGATAATCAAGGACGCCATCCTGCGCTACATGAGTATGAGCGGCTTCAACGTTCTCCGCCAACCTGGATGGGACTGCCACGGGTTGCCAATTGAGGTCAAAGTTGAGGAGAAGCTTGGCATCAAAACCAAAAAAGAAATTGAGCAGCGGGTGGGAGTTGAAAAATTCATCCAGCAGTGCAAGCAGTGGGCCCTCGACCACATCTCGCTGATGACCGAGCAATTCAAGAGCTTGGGCGTGTGGATGGACTGGGACAACCCCTACGTCACCTTCACCAACGATTACATCGAGTCGGCGTGGTGGACCCTGAAGCGCGCCTATAAACGTGGCCTCATGCGGAAAGACCTGCGGGTGATTCACTGGTGCCCTCGCTGTGAGACGGCGCTGGCAGAGCATGAGATTAGGGGAGAATATTACGACGTTCAAGACCCCTCGCTTTTCGCTCGCTTCAAGCTCCGCGACCGACCGAACGAATACCTGCTAATCTGGACCACTACGCCTTGGACTTTGCCCGCTGACATGGCGGTGTGCGTGCACCCCGAATACGCTTACGCGAAAGTCGCTGTCGGTAACGAAGTTTACATCTTAGCAGAGGCCCTCGTCGAGAAAGTCATGAAAGAACTCGGAATCAAAGAGTACCAAGTGCTCGGCTCGACGAAGGGGAGGGGGCTCAAGGGGCTGCGCTACGAGCACCCGCTGCTCAAAGAGGTGCCGAAGCAGAACGAGTACGTGCAGCACCACCGAGTGATCTGCGGCGAGTACGTGACGCTTGATGAGGGTACGGGCTGCGTCCACACCGCTCCGGGGCACGGAGAAGAGGACTTCGTGAGTGGGGTGCAGTACGGCCTGCCGGTTTTCAGCCCTGTTGGCCCCGACGGAAAGTTCACCCAAGACGCTGGAAAATACAAGGGAATTTTCGTGAAGGACGCTGACAGAGTGATTCTCGATGACCTCCGCCGGAATGGTGTGCTCATGAAGCACGGAGTCATCACCCATGCTTACCCCCACTGCTGGCGCTGTCAGACTCCTCTCCTCTTCCGCGCGACCGAACAGTGGTTTTTGCGAGTTTCCGAAATAAAACCCAAAATCCTTGAGAAAAATGTCGAGCGCGTGCGATGGGTGCCGGACTGGGTCGCGATGCGCTATGTGAACGGAGTTGAGTCGGTGGGGGACTGGTGCATCTCTCGCCAGCGCTACTGGGGCATCCCCCTGCCAATTTGGGCATGTGAACGATGTAATGAAATAGTTGTAATCGGCAGCGTGGAAGAGCTGAAGAGTGCGGCGAAAGCATCAATCGGTGAGATCGACCTGCACCGTCCCGATGTAGACCGGATTATGTTGAGCTGCCCACGATGCGGGGGCGATGCCAAACGGGTGCCCGATGTTCTCGACGTGTGGTTCGACTCAGGAATTGCCTCTTGGGCGAGCCTCGGTTATCCCCAGCGGCGCGAACGCTTCGAGCAGCTCTGGCCCAGCGAGTTCATAACAGAGGGGGAGGACCAGGTGACGAAGTGGTTCTATAGCCAACAAGTGGTATCGATCGTCGCCTTCGATGAGATGCCCTACAAGGCCGTGCTGATGCATGGGTTCGCCCTCGACGAGCATGGACGGAAGATGTCGAAGTCGCTGGGGAACGTGGTGGACCCACAAAAGGTCATCAAAAAGTATGGAGCTGACGTGCTGCGCTTC
>JAOUPD010000159.1 GCA_029880065.1 Hadesarchaea archaeon | reverse complement strand
GGAAGAAACCGGACTCGATCCCATGGCTACGGGAGCAATAGGAGCTGCTCTCTTCGCTGAGGCATTATATTCGAAATCGCTAAAACGGTGAGACGCAAACCAATGATTATCCACTATGGATACAGTGACGGATCAGGAGAATACTACATCAGTATTGACACCGAAAAATGCAACGGCTGTGGCAAATGCGTAGAGGAATGCCCTCAACGGGCGTTAGAACTGGGATCCGTAATGGTTGATCTAGAGGAAAAACTCGTTGCTACGGTCGCAGAAAAGCATCGCCGACAAATTAAATACACTTGTTCCCCATGCAAGCCAGAGAGCAGAAAGACACCTTGCGTTATCGCCTGTGACACCGAAGCCATCAGTTGTACCTGGCATGCACAAAGAGGGAAATATGACCAACAAGATTCCCTACTTTAGCAGTGGGAGCGCGCGTCTTATCGCATAGACAACAAATTTGTCGTTTGCATAGACTCTATTTAAAATTGGAGAAGCTTCCATGTTCAAGAGAAGTTGCTGAGAGTCGATAACCACAAATTCGATATTATATTCTTCGATGTATGTTAGAAAGTCTCTTTCTTGAACAGGCAAATTCGTCTTGGAATCTAAGAGTTGCGTCAAGGTATCCTGCGTCTTTCGTTCGATTTTTCCAGACTCAAACGAGTATAGAAGAACAGAGAAAGAAATTTTTCGGCTTTCACTCTTTGTAAGGTTACCGAATTCGTAACCAACTCTCAAGGCGTCTATGAAACGATTACCCAAAGCACCAATGTTTAACCATTCTGGAAAATCATCAAGCTTAAAAATCACCAACACACCGTTCTCTGCATCAAGAATCGATACAACGTTTCCACCCAAACTGTTTGGAGGACACTCCACCAAGGCCCAATCGTCACCCTCGTTAAAGGAAGGATTATCCCAAGGGTTCTGCCACTCAAGCACTCCGGGAACAAATGCTTCTCTAAAATCGAGAGATGGTTCCGTGAAACTGAAAACTCTAAGCTTGATGGTTGTAAGGTTTTGATGTACCGTGAGCCTCCACTCAAGGTTGATTACCGAGCTTTCACCGCCAAAAGTAACCACCTTTTCGAGCGTAAATAAGTCATGGGAATACTCGGAAACCAGTTGTGATTCGTCAACGGATCTTTGCGTCCAGTAAATCTTCTTTGCGGCTTCAGACATTGAAACTACTGCCGACTTGCCGTGAATGTCCGTATAGTTCACGTAGACATAATTGTCGGGAATGCTGAGTGCTTTCTTCCAAGCGTTGTAGATTGAGACGTACATGACTTGACCAGAAATTGAGTCACCAGATGTATATTCTCTTGTGAGAATGCGCGTGTTTTCCATCTCATAGAAAAGATACAAGACTGCCTCGGCTACCACATTTCTGCCAAGAAGAGGATTCGTCTCCTCTATAGTCTTGTGGTCAGAGATTACGCCTAGCCATGTGCCAGGTTTTTCTGAAACTACCACCACAGTGTCCGGAATGGAATATTGTTTCAGCCACTTGCCAGCCTCGTAACCAGCAATTCCTGTCACCTCGTAATACTGAGGAAGAATTTGAAGCCTTTGAAGAGAAAGAAAACCCTGAAAAGAAAATAAAATGACCAATATTGCTAACGTTAAGACTTGGGCAAAATTCAGCATTTTGTGCTTTTTTTTCATTTTTAGAGACAAATTTGATGCCATGAAAGCTGGTAACTTTGCAATACCGTAAACGATTGCGCCAGCAAAAATCGCTAGGGGGGTAGCCAAAAAGTAAATGAAGCGTTCGTAGGGAACATAAAGCCCGAAGAGATAGGACTGAGACAAGAAAAAAGGTATGGCGAGCCACAGAATAAGCAATGGATAAGCGCTCAACGCCTTTCTCCTTTTTAGCAAAAGGAAGGTTAACGGGATACCCGCCAACGCCAAGAAAAGAATTGCTCCAAAGACTTTGATCAAGGAATTGAGACTCACGTAAGATATGCTGTAAACATACTCTTTCATTTCAAAGAAAAGGTGAGAGACAAGGACGCTGGAATATCGCAATATAACTTCAGCGTACCAGGCCAATATCGCTAGACCG
>JAOUPD010000158.1 GCA_029880065.1 Hadesarchaea archaeon | reverse complement strand
CAAGCTCTCGCCGATAGCCTCTGCGATCAAGAAGAGACAGGCCCCCCGCTACCTGCTGCAGGTCGCCACCAAACCCGGGTACGTGGCCCGAGTGAGGCGAGCGGCAAAAAAAGTTTTGGGTTGAGATAATTTGGAGACGAGATAGTGGCCGGAGTTGTAGCATACTATTCTAGGACTTGGAAGACGAGGTTTGTGGCACAACAATTGGCCAAAGCACTTGGATGCAGAGCGATTGAAATATCAGATTTGAAAAAGCGTAGGGGGCCAATAGCATACATGAGGGCCGCGAGAGATGCCCGAGGCAAAAAGAGGACGAAGATAGAGCCAAAGACGATCGATACCGCAGGATACGACCTAATCTGCATTGGAACCCCTGTCTGGTGGTCCTACCCCACCCCGGCGATAATGACCCTGTTAGACAATCTTGACATAAAGGGTAAAGACGTGGTGATATTTGCCACGGCAGATAGCACTCCTGAATTAGCCATTGACATCCTCACGAAAAGAGTTGAGGAAAAGGGTGGCAGCGTTGTGGGCTCCTTCTTTTGCCTGAAAGGGAGCGACGAAGAGAGAATGAAGGCTGTGCAAGATTTCGCCAAACGCTTCAAAAAGCAGAACAGATCTCAAAAGAAAGTTATTACCTAAATTTTTGAACGCTCAGGCCAAAGCTTTCCGTCCCCGGTCGGTCAGCTTCAGGTGGGTATCCAAATAACCGAGATTTTGCAGTATGGTAACATGCGTCCTCGAGACCGACACAGGCACCCCTGCATCACTGGCGGCCTTCTCCAAGCGCGCGCCGCCGTCAAGGCTTCGGAGAATGCTCCTACCAATTTCACCCACGAGCAACTCGTCGGCGAACTTCCGTTTGGCTATGGGGTCCATCCCCGGCTGCGCGGCAAGAATGCGCTCGAGAAGTTCCGGCCCTGACTTAACGCCATATTTATCGCTGAGCACTCGCTGGCAGGCGCTTGACCCGCCTATCGCGCACCTGAGGCCCTCGAGATCCTTCACCATTTCAAACAGATTCCCAAAACTTTCCGTCCTTTCCTTGGTTCCAACGCCTACGCTGCCGCGGAGCGCCTCGTTTGCATCCTGCAACCTTTGCACTTCCCTGCGCAGAGAACCGATCTCACTCAAAAGTCTGCGCCTTCGGATAATGCCGCCGCCGGAAAAGAGGATTATCCCTAGGAGCAGTAGGATGATGACTACCAACAACGCGTATACCCACATCCATACCACTGCCACCATTTACGCACTCCTAGATTAAAAACAAGTGGGTTGGCGTCTTGAAAGAGAGAAATGGCCTAAATAAGACGATTTCCGCGAGAGTTCACTTGACGAGCTTATCGACTTCCTCTTCGGGGAGCTCTTGGTAACCCTTTTCATCAATTTTGGCAACGACTATCTTGTCACCCGTCGCCGCATCCCGCTCGATGGCTATTTTAATCGACTGCGCCACCAGCTTCACCCCGTCGTCGAGCTTCATCCCATCGCGGTAATTCTGCTCGAGCACGCCGTAAGCTATCGTTGACCCCGTGCCCGCACTCGCGAACTTCTCCTCCTCGAGTTTGCCCCCGATTGGATCGAGGAAGTAAAGGCGCGGGCCGTCACTATCGAAGCCAGAAATCACGCCAGCCACAATATAGGGAAACCCTCGCCGCCCATGAAGCATGTTTGACGCAACTTGAGCTAGGCTCTTCGTCGAAATCGGGCGCTCGTGATTCAAGCGGTAGAGGTTGGCCTCGGCCCGGAGCATGTTGACCAAACTCTGGACATCGCCCGAGCTACCCGAGACAGCGGCCCCGATGCGCTCCTCAAGCTTGAAAATCTTCCTGACGCGCTTGCTGAGCACAAGATAGTAGGCTGCGCCTCGAGTGTCTGAGGCCAGAGCGATTCCATCCTTGCACCGCACTCCCACGATTGTGCCAGTAAATCCGTACATCGGCATCAAATCTATTTTAGGCGCACAATATAAAACTTCATCGTCTGAGTATTGCCGCAGATATTGCTATTGCTGAAACAGCGATTACCACAATCAAGACAATCCATGTGGGTATCACCATCTTCGGTGGAATCTCTCGAGGAGATATACTGG
>JAOUPD010000004.1 GCA_029880065.1 Hadesarchaea archaeon | reverse complement strand
CAACAACGTTGAATAGGGGCCAGAAGTCGCAGATACAGTATGCGGTGTCGACACCGTGCCACCCGAATCGTCTGTGAATCGAATTGAGCCATACTGGCAGAACGTTTCGATGGTTCCGTTCGAGGTGTTGGCAACGGCATCGGACAACCTAAGCGGCGTCGCGAGCGTTGAGCTTTATTACCATTATTCAGTAGAAAATACGAATTGGAATACATGGACCTCCTACAGCGCCGACAATGAGGAACCTTGGTCGTGGATCTTTGACGCTCCGGAGGGCGATGGATATTATGAGTTCTGCACCTTGGCGACCGATGTGGCCTTCAACACTGAACCAGTTCCTGACCAGGTCGACCTAAACCTAGGTGTCGATACAACGCCGACGATTTCATCTGTTGACTCGATTGAGCCTTACTGGCAGGAGCCAGCATCGTTTGCGGTTTCGGTTACAGCACTCGATGTGCTCAGCGGAGTGGCGGATGTTGAACTCTACTATCAAAGCTCCATTGACAACGTAAACTGGGGCGAGTGGAAATTATTTAGCATCGACAATATGGCGCCCTACGAGTGGTCGTTCACGGCACCCGATTGCTATGCGCTCTACCAGTTCTACTCTGTCGCGACCGACGTTGCAGGGAATGTCGAGAACGCCCCAGAGGCGGCCGATGCGACATGCTGTACCGTCATCCCTGCGGAGATCGACATCGACCCTGACACGCTGAACTTGAAGAGCCAGGGTAGGTGGATTACCGCTTACATAGAGCTGCCGGGCGTCTACGACTTGGCGGGCATAGACCTCGTCACGATTACGCTCGAAGGCGTGGTTCCAACTGAGCTTCACCCAACCGAAATAGGTGACCATGACGGCGATGGAATCCCAGACCTGATGATCAAGTTCGACCGCTCGGCAGTGCAGTCGCTCGTTAGCGTTGGTGAGGTCGAGCTGGCCATAACGGGCAAGTGGCAAGCCGTGCTGTTCAAGGGAAGCGATATAATCAGGGTAATAGAGCCCGGCAAGGAACAACGAGGAAATAGACCCGAGGTCCCGCCAGGTCAATCGGATGAGCATCCGGGCAAGCGATTTGAAACTCCGCCAGGCCAAAGCGGGGAACATCCGAGTCAAGGGCAAGGTGAGGTAAGTGGAGGGCAGGGAAAAACGAAGGACAAAGATAAGTAGTTTATAGACTTATTCGCTTTAATAAAGTGACACAGATGACCAAAAAGGACGCCGCGAAGCTAATCAAGCGCTCACTTAAAATAAACCTCTCAGCTGTGGAGCGCAAACTCGTCGCATTCATCGAGCAAAAAATCGGGGAAGCGGGAGCTGAGGGCGCGGTGGTCGGGCTCAGCGGGGGGTTAGACTCATCGGTGGTGGCTACCTTGTGCAAAAAAGCTTTAGGCAAACCCAATGTCTTAGGAGTCTGCATGCCAGAAGCCGGAGTTACAAATCCTCGAGATGTTGCTGACGCGCATGACGTCTCGAACAGGCTAGGTATAAGATTTAGAGTAGTTGACATTACCCCCGCGGTGTTGGGGATACACCAAAACTTATACGATTTTAGGATTGGCGCACGCGTCCCGGCAGCCAACGTCAAACCCCGAGTGCGAATGACGATTCTCTACTATTACGCAAACCTGCTTAACAGCCTCGTGGTTGGGACTTGCAACCGGAGCGAGCGCCGGGCTGGATATTTCACTAAGCATGGGGATGGGGCGGTCGATATAATGCCACTTGGCTGCCTTTACAAGACGCAGGTTAGACAGCTCGCAGCGCACCTGAACGTGCCGAAGAAGGTGATTGAAAATGTGCCCTCAGCTGGTCTTTGGCGGGGGCAGACCGATGAGAAGGAGCTCGGCATATCATACGAAAAACTTGACATGATTTATGCTGGGCTTGACCTTGGATTAGAGCCGGATGTGATAGCTGATGCAACAGGCGTGAAAATCGAGGATGTAAAACACTTCATCGAGCGAGAGCGACGAATGGTCCACAAGCTCAGCATGCCTGAAATTCCGAAGCTTTAGGCATTCAGGTAGTAAACACCCCTGTTGACAAGAAAACTACATCTTCATTTTCGTGAGTACTTACAGGCACGCCCCAAACTCTTTGTCAACACCCCTGTTTACTTCGCTGGCACTAGGTCGACACACATCCCCGCCGCGATCGTTTGACCTCCGTGGCGAACCGCGAACCTGCTTAGCTCAGGGATATCGCTGGTGCGCTCGATCACGATGGGCTTATTCAGAACCACGCGAACGAGACCCGCATCGCCTTTTCGCAGCGCCTTCGGCTTCTCTTCAACCACTGCTCCCGTGCGCGGGTCGATCTTCTGGAGGATTTCTTCAAACCTCCCGGGCACATGCGCGGCGTGACAATGGAATAACGGCTCGAAACCCGGGGTGAGATCGGTAGGCACTGCGAGCACAATGATTTTTGCGGTGAACTCGCTCGCGACAGTGGGTGGTTTGTCGGGATGTCCGACGACATCTCCCCGCTTCACGTCTGCCCTTGAAACGCCACGAACGTTGAAACCTATGTTGTCACCGGGCACGGCCTTTTGCATGGCCTCGTGATGCATCTCGATCGAGCGAACCTCACCGCTCTTCCCCGCGGGCTCGAACACGATGGCATCACCGACCTTTAGCACTCCGGTCTCAACCCGCCCTATGGGCACGGTCCCAATGCCCGTGACTGAAAAGACATCCTGCACGGGAATTCGAAGGGGCTTGTTGATTGGCTTCTCAGGCTCGATAAACGTTTCCAGCCCCTCGAGCGCATTCGGCCCCTTGTGCCACGACATCTTCGCGCTAGCCTTCGTCACGTTTTCGCCGTGGAAGGCGGAGATTGGTATGTAAAGAAAATCGTTTGCGTTGCGATAGCCTATGCCGCCTAGCAGCGTGACCAAATCTTCCCTCAGTTTATGGTAGGCCGCTTCGTCGTAATCCACGAGGTCCATCTTGTTTATCACCACCACGAGCTGTCCTACACTAAGAGTGAACGCGAGCGCCGCGTGCTCCCGCGTTTGGGGCATGACTCCATCGTCGGCTGCGACCACGAGCACTGCTGCGTCAGCTTGACTTGCCCCAGTGATCATATTTTTCACGAAGTCCCGGTGTCCGGGGGCATCAATTATAGTGATGTAATTCTTGGAAGTCTCGAGCTTCCGGTAGGCCACATCGATTGTCAGCCCGCGGTCGCGCTCCTCTTTTTCACGATCCATCACCCAAGCAAACTTGAAGCTTCCCGCCTCTTCGCTGAGTTCCTTCTCCGGGATTACGCCAAGCTCGACGAGAAGCCTGCCGATAAGTGTAGACTTCCCGTGGTCGACGTGGCCGATAAATACCAAGTTGACGTGTGGCTTCGTCATGAACGGCCCCCCTAAGAACTCTCAGATCCAGCCGGTGCACTTTTCATGAAATTTGAAATATTCACGAAGGCGAGTCTCAGGTCACTGGAAAGTTTTTCTGCCGCCCTGCGCAGAGGTTCGGCATAGATGTGGACTACTTCAGACTTTCCTCGCTGGAAATCGTAAAGTTTGTTTGCGATTCGATCAGCCTGAGAAGCGCACTGTTCGATTGAGCTCAATATTTCAGCTTGAAATCCTTTCTTCAGTTGTTTGGTGATTCCGCGGAGGTCTTCGGAAAGTTTTTCGGTTTGACTGTTAAACTTTTCCCGCGTTAATTCCTCGAACCCCTCTCTACCAAGAAGCAGGGAAATGCGAGCGTTGAGAAGCTCCGCGTTTGAGGAGAGAGAACCGAGGTCGGCACTAGCTATGCGCGTCGCTGCTTCGACATCCCCAGGGCTGAGCCGACGGAGTTCCGCCCCGGACTCCCCGATGTCTGCCCAGATGTAGAAATTCTCGATTGGGACTTGTTTGACCTCTGGGGGCGGCTTCATATATTGGAAAATTATGGCAAATGCAACGAACACAGTCGCGACCGACAACGCCGCTGTGAGAGGCAGGAGATATCCACTCGTACTACCTGCTATTCCTGCTATTATCAACGCGATCACGGCCAAGAAAAGTGGAATGATGGCAAGAGGATGGGGGCGCATGATCATCACTTTTGAGATGGTTTTGCTTGCCCAAAAAAGCTTTTCATAGTCAGGTTTAAACGGATGAGGAGAAATTTATCGATGATTAGATGACCAAAGTTTCTCCCTTGCATCCTCGCGCGGAGTCCTTGCGCATTCGTGAGCGGCTCGTCGATGGCTTCAACGCTGGATTAGTAGTGCCCGAGGGGCTGGCGGCGCACGGCCGGGGAGAAGCGTTCGACTATATTTTGGGCGAACAAACGACCAAGCACGCCCGACGCGCCATCGAGGCCACGGCTGCAATGCTTCTCTTGGCAAAACATCCCGTAATCTCTGTGAACGGCAACGTGGCGGCGCTCGTGCCGGTTGATGTTGCAAAACTGGCGAAAGCAATAAATGCGAAAATCGAGGTCAATCTCTTTCATGGTTCAGTAAAACGCGAGGTAGCAATAGCTCGATGGTTGCGAAAACATGGCGCAAAAGAGGTGCTCGGGACTGGTAAAAAATTCTCAATCCGGATAAATGAGATCCATAGTAATCGAAGGAAAGTTGACCGAAGAGGCATCGCTGCCGCGGATGTCGTGCTCGTTCCGCTCGAGGATGGCGATCGAACGGAAGCCTTGAAAAAACTCGGTAAGCGCGTCATTGCGATCGACCTGAACCCGATGTCGAGGACGGCTCAAGCGGCAGACATTACGATCGTTGACAACATAGTTCGCGCTATGCCACTTCTAATAAAAACGGCCGGGCGCTTATCGTATCAGCCGCGGGCGAGGCTTCGCAAAAAGGCTAAGAATTTTGATAACAGAGCGAACCTCAGAGCAACTTTTAGAGCTGTGCGTGAGCGACTAAATTTGAGTAAGTGATTAAGCAACTTCAGAAATTGTTGTTCAGCACTGGGTTTACCTGTTCGCGCAGATGTGCCGGAGGGCGATACTGGAAACTTGAGGTGGCGGGCTCGAAGAATATAAAGAAATGGTTTAAAGAGATAGGTTCCAACAATCCCCGAAATATACAAAGATACCTTATATGGTTAAAGTTGGGATATTATCCTACGGTGCCGGGGTGGCGCAGTAGGTAGTAGGCTACAGCCAATGCTGAGCCTGCCGAACGTGCCTGGCTGTTAAACCTAGCATGGATGAAGAACGAACCTCAATTAACCGAGGACGACATGCTTGTGTACAGCGACCAGGCGGTCAGAGGTTCGAGTCCTCTCCCCGGCGCCATCAAATGTAAAGTATCTAGCGCGAGGACTCACGCATCGTTGCAATGGTTGGGGCTGGAAGGGTATTGAGGTAGAGCTGCTCTAGTTACCTCTTGAGTGTAAAGTTCCTGCTTATCACAGGCGAGATTTCTTTTTTAACCGTATCCAAGAAGGCGTCAAAGAGGTTGGCCGGGACCGTCGCACCAGCGGCTCCTTCGTGCCCACCTCCAGAGCCTCCTAGGCGCGCGGTGATGTGACGGAGCATCTCGTTGAGGTCTATCTTTGCCCCGGCCCGGCGCCGTATACTCACGTCTATCTCGTCGTCATCTTTTCGGGTGCAGATTCCAACATTAGCGCCAGTCGTCCCCAAAGCGTAGAGCGCCGCTTTCCCGAGGCTACCTGAGGGCAAGTCATAGAGAATCGCAATGTTCCCCTCACGTATTACATGCTCCTTGACGTACCGCCACACCTCCCACTCACGTTTCGTCGCCTTCATCGCCCGTTCAAAGATTTCGGGGATTTCCGTTGGGGGGTCGCCCCGTGCTAGCTTGAGTACAACCTCGCGCTTGTAGTGATAATCGCCTGCCGCCTCACCCAGCGCTTGGGTAAGCAGTCCTGCCTCCATGTAGATCGTTCGTCTGTCATACTTGCTCATTCCATCGCGCACGAACTCGGTTTCTTCACAGTAGTCGGCGATCGCGCCCCACAATGCGACTCGATCCAAGTCCGGGTTGATGTCTGATTCAAATAGTCGAAAGGTGATTTCTGAAGCGCTCGTCCCTATCTCGTGAGCAAATTGCGTGGCCGGGATGTCCCTCTTCAGAGTATTGGGGGGGAGCGGGTGGTGGTCGATGTAGACGACCTCATCCTTCTGCGCAAGTTCGCGTATGCGCTTGAATATCTCCTCTTTATGGGTCTCGCTTATTGCGATATCTAAAATGAAAACTACGTTGCCGATATCAATTGTGTTGAGGTCACGCAGAAGTGTTATCGGGCGGGTGAACCAAACTTCTGCATTGGGAAAGCGCGCCTTAGCGAGGGCTGCTGAGCATATGCCATCGGTGTCGCCGTGAGATAGAATTTTTACAGCCAAATTTCCACCTTGTAATAATTCTCGGGGTTCCCTTTTAATTTTAGGGACGTTGAGATTACCCCTCTCAGAAAGGATGAAAAGCACCCTTTATAAATTTTATAAATTACTTTCGGAGACCTCTCCCCAAAAGCGGCTTAAATCTCCGTTTGAACTTTAAACGATATTATGCAAAATCCCAATCAAAATGTAACAAAATTGCTGGATATGTGGAACATTCAATACAGAATAGATAATAACAATAGATTCGTTGTTAAAAGATCGAAGCGCAAGTTACTTGTTCCGCCCGTTGGAGAAGACATTGCTTATGTGTTAGGTATCATTTGCGGAGATGGATGTCTAAAAACACCACAACCAAGGAAATGTGGAGGCGACAGGTTTACGGTTATGATTTATATGCCAAACTCAATCAACGGGAAAATGCAAGCTAAATACATTTGTGAACTCTTTGAGAAAAATTTTGGTTGCATGCCGAGTGTAACTAAACGGGAGAGAGCAAACAAAAGTTGGCTAGAAATTCAAGTAAATAGCGTAGTGATTTATGCATATTTTGTCAGTTTGGGCTTGCCAATTGGCAAGAAGTATGGAAAACTCAAAGTTCCTCTCGTAGTGCATGAAAAGAAGCTTTTCAGAAGATTTTTGTATGGATTAATAGATTCAGATGGACACTTTACTAAATCCGAGTTGGTTATCGTTCAGAAAGACAGGGTCTTTCTCGACCAAGTGGTAAGATTAAGTCTGAAGTTTTTGGGCATTAAATTCACACTTCCAAAAGCGAACATCAAAAAAGTAGCGGGGAAAATTTACAAATGGTATTATACACGCTCAAAAATGTATTTTAGTTATAATAACCTAGAAAAAACGGGTCCGGGGGCCCGTAAGTGGGAGTCAATCCCACCGGGAGGCTCAGCTGGTTAGAGCGCTCGACAGCTACTTAAGTTGGGCGAAGCTCATAACCGAGTGGTCAAGGGTTCGAATCCCTTCGGGCCCACCACCTTTTTTATCTGAACAACCACTGACACAGCAATGCTAGTTCCAATTATTTCTTATCATTATATCTGTTTCAAAATTCCATTCGCGTGTTGAAAATCTTCACGCACTCTTGTCTAATCTGCTCACAAATTCAACCTTGCGATACACTTTATTTTGTAATGGTGGAACTAAATTTGTGCCCCGGTGGTGTAGACCGGTCAATCATGTCGGCCTTTCGTGCACCATGCGAGGAAAGCCGGTGACGCGGGTTCGAATCCCGCCCGGGGCACCAAGGTGATTGGGATGGAAAAAATAGAGGTGCCAAGTCAAAAAGCGTATAGGTTAATTTACCCGCGGCTGGTCGTCCTTGTCAGTTGTATCGACCCTGCGACCGGGAAGCCTAACATAATCACAATCGCTTGGGCCACGCCGCTCTCCGCGAACCCACCGCTTGTTGGGATTCTCGTTGCCCCCCGGCGGCACTCCCACGAGCTCATCGCGCGCACCAAAGAATTCGTAATCAATATCCCCACCGTTGAAATCCTCGACAAATCGATCAAGTGTGGCAGAGCCTCTGGGCGCGAGCATGACAAGTTCTCCGAGATTGGGTTGACTGCCAAGCCCGCAAAAGTCGTTAAATCGCCGATCATCGAAGAATGCGTTGCCCATCTTGAGTGCAAGCTTGTGGACCAGATTACCACGGGAGATCATACTCTATTCGTGGGAGAGGTGGTCGCAGCGTACGCGAACGAGGGCACATTTGACGGTAGATTTATGAATATTGAAAAAGTCCGGAACTTCTACCAGGTTAGTGGCGACACCTTCGCGATTTTGAGCAAGGATTTGTTGAAACCTGAGTTCTGATCAAATATTTTTAACATAGTCTACAAGTGAGCAGGGAGATGGGGTTGCGGCAAGTGATGGACGAGGCGGTCAAGCCTGAGTTCTTGCTTGACACGGTTGATTGAGTTTATAAGTAGTCAGCAAGTAAAATTTATACAGGCGGAGAAATGAAAGCACCAAGAGAGGAACTTACCGCCCGGGATATACTAAAACCAGAAATTCTGTTGTTTATCGCGGCTATTTTCGTTATCATTTCAGGTATAGGGGCAGGACTTATTACTATGGTAATTATTGCGTTGATGATGATAGTGGCTGTCGGAATCTCATTTGGGGTCATTGTTAGTTCACTCTTAGAAAAAGCATTTTCAATTTTCAGTGTTTCTATCGTTTGTGGAGTGATCCTATTTTTCTACAGTGTAGAGAACCTTGCAAGAGGAGGAGGCCATTGGAGCCTAGTGGTACTGCTTATCGGCAGCCTGATAACTCTTTTAGCCGCATTCATAGCATTTCATAGGGCAAGACCCGGATTTAAGTGAGGAGCAGGATCATAGTCGGGCCTCAAAACGTCGCCGGGGCTCGATACCTTAATTAATTCATTCCAGATATTGTTAATGCAGTTTAGCTGGTGACCATATGCCCGACTGCCCAATCTGCGGCAAACCTCTTGAGTCGCCGATGGTTAAGTGCTCGAGCTGCAACGTCGAGCTCCACCGAGCATGCGCGAAGCGAACGATGGGCAAGTCCTATTGTAAGGATTGCTACAAGCAGGCAAAAAAACAGGCGCGCTTCGAGCGAATGGTCCAGCACGAGGCTCTCGGCAGGGAAAAGCCGGGCAGGATGTGGTAGTTTTATCTTCTGAGGTGAAACCTGAGTTGGGCGGGGGTAGCCAAGTCAGGTCAAAGGCGTGAGGTTTAGGACCTCATCCCGAAGGGGTTCGCAGGTTCGAATCCTGTCCCCCGCACCACCATAGGTTTATTTTAAGAAAGCTAGGAAATGTGTCAACAGCTTAAGGTGTCAAGATGCCAAAACCAACAGGACCAACGAACCCCGTGCTGCGAAGGCTCGTGCGAGAGCTTCGGGCAAAAGGCAAGAAGCAAGGGGTACGCCTTTGGTGCGATCTAGCGGAGCGTCTAGAGCAGCCCCGCCGAGCTCGGGCCGAAGTCAACCTCAGCCAGCTGAACCGTTACTCGGACGAGGGGGGCACAATTGTCGTGCCTGGCAAGGTTTTGGCAGCTGGCAAGTTAAATCACGCGATCTTCGTTGCTGCCTTCAAGTTCTCGGGTGCGGCCAGACGAAAAATAGTGTCCGCTGGCGGTAATGCTCTGACTATCCGACAGTTGCTCGAGCAAAACCCGAGCGGCAAGAGCGTCAAGCTGATGGAGTGAGAAATATGATCATCGACGGAAAGGATTTGGTATTGGGGAGGCTCGCGAGCTTCGCGGCGAAACGTCTGCTCGAGGGCGAACATGTGATCGTGGTGAACTCCGAGCAGGTCGTGATTTCCGGTAGAAAAGAAGCTACCTTTGACGTTTACGACGCGTGGCTTGAGGTTCGAAACCTTACCAATCCCCGCAAGGGGCCTTTCCACCTTAAGCGCCCTGAGGAACTTGTGCGCCGGACGATTCGAGGGATGCTGCCCTTTGACAAACCCAAGGGGCGAGCGGCCTATCGTTGCCTTCGTGTTTACATCGGGGTGCCCCGGGAGCTCGCTAGTAAGGAGATACAAACTCTGCCTGAAGCCAGCCTTGAGCGGCTCGGCACGCGACGTTTTATAAGAATTGAGGCCCTCAGCAAACACTTGGGAGGGAAGTTCTGATGAAGGTCGTGCTCGCAACTGGCAGACGTAAGGCCGCACTCGCTAGGGCCAGAGTGAAGGATGGCAAGGGGCACGTGTTCGTCAACCGCCGCGCGCTCGAAGTTTACGAACCGGAACTCGCGCGACTTAAGATTTTTGAACCGTTGGCCTTGGTGCCCGAGCTCGCACGCCGCGTCGACATTGAGGTTAAAGTTGAGGGCGGGGGTTTCATGGGGCAGGCTGATGCCGTTCGCACGGCCATCGCCCGGGGGCTCATCGAGTGGTCAGGTGACCCCAAGGTGCGGGAGCTTTTTAAGCAGCATGATTGGACTTTAATAAAGAGTGACGTACGCTTCAAGGAGCCCAAAAAACCTGGTGGGCCTGGCGCACGCGCAAAATATCAGAAGAGTTACAGGTAATTGCATGCGGGTAGTTCGTTGTATAACTTGCGGCAAGCTGCTGGGCGACAAGTACGAGGAGTTCGAGCAGCGCGTCAAAAAGGGGGAGGAGCCTAAACGCGTGCTCGACGATTTGGGGGTCAAGCGCTACTGTTGCAGGAGCACGATACTCACGAGCGTAGACCTGACCGAAGAAATAGCGAAATTCAAGCGCTAAGTGTATTTTTACTTGAAAAACTATTGTTAATTGGTCCATGAGCATGAAGACCGAATGGTATTTAGATTTCGTCGCCCCGAGCTACAGGCCTGCCCGCGAGGACTTGATCGTTCTGTTTAGAGTTGAGCCTGCGAACGGCATTAGCATGCGGGAGGCCGTGGGACGCGTGGCCTCGGAGAGCTCGATTGGCACCTGGACCACACTTACGACGATGACGCCCGAAAAGCGGCGACTCATGGCGAAGGCCTATGAAATTAAAGGGCGGTGGGTGAAGGTGGCCTACCCGCTTGACCTCTTCGAGGCTGGAAACATGCCCCAAGTGCTCAGCTCGATCGCGGGCAACATCTTCGGGATGAAAGCCGTGCGCAATCTCAGGCTCGAGGACGTGCGGTGGCCTCCGGAGCTCATAAAATCGTTCAAGGGCCCCCAGTTTGGCATCGATGGGATTAGGGAAATTTTCAAGGTGAATGACAGGCCGCTGACTGCAACGGTGCCGAAGCCCAAAGTCGGGATGAGCAGCGAGGAGCATGCTCAAGCAGGATACGAAGCTTGGGTGGGTGGCATTGACCTGCTGAAGGATGACGAGAACCTCTCTGGGCAGCGATTCAACCAGTTCGAGCGGAGGGCTGCACAATCACTCAAGCTACGCGATCGAGCCGAACGGGAGACCGGGGAACGAAAGAGCTACTTGATTAACGTGACCGCCGAGACACGCGAAATGCTCCGCCGCGCGAAATTCGTGAAGGAGCGAGGTGGCGAGTACGTGATGGTCGACATTCTGACAGTGGGGTGGGCAGGAGTTCAATCGCTGCGCGAGGAATGCGAAGACTTAGGACTCGCGATCCACGCTCACCGCGCGTTCCATGCTGCATTCACGCGCAAGCCAGAGCATGGGATGTCGATGCTGGCCATTGCAAAAATCGCTCGCCTCGTGGGCGTAGACCAGCTCCATATCGGCACCGCGATAGGGAAGCTTGAGGCGCCACGGGAGGAGGTTCTGGCGCTACAAAGAGCAATCATGAATCGTAACGTTAAAAGCGGGCGACAAATCCTAGCTCAAGAGTGGCGCGCGATCAAGCCCGTTTTCCCCGTCATCTCGGGCGGACTGCACCCAGGTTTGATACCCGATATCATCGAAATGTTTGGAAAAAATATCATCATCCAGATAGGAGGCGGTGTGTGGGGACATCCGGACGGAGGACGAGCGGGGGCAGCAGCTGTGCGTCAGGCCATCGATGCCGCGATGGAGGGGGTTTCGCTCGAGGAATACGCCAAGGAAAGAGGGGAATTGAGGGCCGCTCTCGAGAAGTGGGGGCGTATCAGGCCCAAGTAGAGGTGATTTGATGAGTTCCTTGAAATATGAAGTAGAGTTGATCACGCCCGAGGAGAAGGAGAGGCTCTTCGAGCTCAATTTAAAGAGGTACCTGTATACCAAGAAGGCGAACATCTACGGCTGTTGTATAAAACTCCTGACCGAGCTGGAAGACGTGAAGAATCTGTGGGAAGAGAACTTCTACACGATGGACGAGAATGTCCGATCTCACGGTCGCCTCATCGTTTTGAGGGAGGAAGAGGGCCAGCTCAGCGTGAAGTATGACCCATATACTAACACGGCTTTTCTGACCAATGTCGACTACTACGGATGGGTAAAGAGCATCACCCTTTCCGTGGCGGGCGATGTCCTCGAAGACGAGCACGGGATATATTCCGTCCACGGGGCGGCGATAGACGTAGAGGGAACGGGTGTTTCCATCATAGCACCTCCGAAAACTGGCAAGACTACCCACTCATGGGGCCTGCTGAGATTGAAGGGGGCGAGGCTGGTGACGGACGACTGGTATTTCGTTAGGATGTACGAGCAGGGTCCCTTGGCATTCGGCTCGGAAAAGAACTGCTACATCGAGGCAGATATCGGGAGTATATGGAAGGAATATGAAGGGCTCGTGAAAAAAGTTCGTTTCGACGAGCGTGGAAGGGCGATCGTAAATGTGAGGTGGATAGTGGGCAACGGTGGGGTGATCCCCATGACAACACTCAGGAAAATCATCATGCTCAAGAGGGATAGGGATGACTCAAGGGTGATCAGAAAGCTCAGCCCTGAGGAGGCATTGGATTATTTGTTGGTAAATGATTTTTGCAATCCCCATCAGTTGGTGAGAGATCAACGAAAGCTGCAACTCAGGAAGGATTTTTTTAAAAGGCTTTTCAAACTGACGGATGTCTATCTGGTCAACACCGTTGAGCCGCCCCAAGAGACCAACAGACAGATAGTGAACATCATCAAGACATAATCTCCGACAAACTTGTTTTTATGTAAGTGGAACTAGATTCCTCAGGGGGCCGTGGGGTAGCTTGGTCTAGCCTCCCAGCTTGGGGTGCTGGTGACCCGGATTCAAATTCCGGCGGCCCCACCACTTGAAGACATGTTGAGAAAAGAATTGATTGGCAGAAATCGAGGTGTTTATTACTTTAGGACGGGTTCGTCTCCTCCGCGTTTCTTTTTCCCCTTAAAGTACAACCTTCGAATATTTCTTGCCTCTTTGAGCCAGTTTTCCAAACCTTTTTTTTGTATGAGTAAAAGGTTGTATATTTTCGTGTTGTGGGGTATTTCCGATGCTCGGTCGCTGCATGGAACTAGCTTTAAACATGGAAATTCATCGCATTGATAACAGAAGTCGAGTTTTTTCTTGTTCACGCAACAATCATATGTTTGACAGATCGGAGGTCCAATTATAGGTATAACCCCCTTCTCAGCCCGACAACCCTTACAGTGAATATCTTCTGGTTTCAAATTTCTGTTCGAAGCGATTTTCTCAGCCAAGGCCCGATCCTTTGTAGCTAAATATATCGGACATATACCGCAATGAAGCCCGCACACAGAAACAAGTTCCTTTTCCATCAAGAGAAATAGCGCGTTATCTTATAAATGCGTATAAAAAATGAACACCTCCGCCCATTTTGAAAGTTCATCACAATTTTGTTTTGTGATTGCTTAATAACCAAAGTATATTTTATATGTGTATCTCTTGACTATCGCATTTTTGTCTTATAATCGCTTCATAACCGAAGTATATTTAAATTAGATGCCTGCTTTTTGTATTGGAGAACTAGTATGGCTTGGAATTATCTCGATACCGCTGAATATTTAAGAAGGGTCGCGAAGCAGGAGATGCCACCTCTGATCATCTCAGCCGCTTTGACTGGAGGGGTTCACGGCAAAGAACTAAATCCAAATTTGCCAGAAACTCCGGAGGAACAGGCCGAACAGGCCTATGAATGCCTCAAAGCTGGAGCATCTATTGTCCACATACACGCAAGAGATCCAAATAAAGGATACTCGAGTGCGTCAACCGATTCCGCCCAGTACCACAAAGCAAACAAACTAATCAGAGAGCTTTGCCCAGATATCATTATAAACAACACGACCGGTGGAGGACTCGGTCTAACGACTGAGGAAAGGGTCAAATCGCTTGATGCCAATCCTGAAGTAGCAAGCCTCAACATGGGGCCCCTAGCTTGGAAGGCTAAGATGAAAAAAAGGAGTCCACCCTTGTCAGGCAGGCCTGATGAAGTACTCCTCGATTCTATATGGCCCCCCACTTTTACATGGGGCGAAACCGAGATTTTCTCCAAAAAGATGATGGAGAAGAACATAAAGCCCGAGATGGAAGTATACCATCAAGGCCAGTTTCATCTGGTTTATAACTTGATAAATAAGGGACTGATAAGTGAACCATACCTTATTCAGTTTGTAATGGGTGCGCCAAGTGCGGTTCTACCAACCCCTTCTAACTTACTTTCGATGGTGAATAATGCCCCTCAAAATTCCATTATTAGCGTTATAGGTGTTGGGGCACACCAATTGCCTTTAACGACAATAGCGATAGCGATGGGGCTACATGTTAGGGTCGGGCTTGAAGACAATATATATTATAAGAAAGATGTCTTGTGTCAGAACAATGCTCAGTTAGTTGAAAGAGCAGCTAGGATAGCAAAGGAACTTAACCGAGAAGTAGCTACACCCGCCCAAACTAGAGAAATGCTAAGAATATCAAGAGAACCTAGGCAGTATTAAAATCGATTATCATCATTTTATTATTTGTTTTTTTGCGCCGCCATTTTTTCTTTAAGCTTTTTCGACTGCTCCATTAGCCATTCGTCTCTATTTTTTATTATAGACTCAATAGATTTACCCGTGTAGTCGTAAAAACCCTTGCCAGTTTTAATGCCAAGTTCGCCAGCCTTAGCCTTGTTTCTTAGTAAATCTGGAGGCTTGTATTTCTCCCCGAGTTTTTTATAAAGATAGTCATAAGCGTAGAAAAAAGTATCCATTCCACCCAGATCCACGGTCTCAAGCGGACCTAATATGGGGGTCCTGAAACCCAAAGTCATCTTAACTGCTGTATCGATGTCCTCCGCGCTAGCAAGGCCTTCTTCTAAAATAGATATCGCATCGTTAACTAACGCGGATTGAAGTCTTACGCCTATGAAACCGGGCGAATCCTTACACGTTGCGGGCACCTTTCCAAGTTTCGTGACGAGATTCTTTATAACGTTGGTTGTCTCATCAGACGTTTTTTCTCCTTTAACTATTTCCACCAATGGCATCAGGTATGGGGGATTCCACCAGTGCATGCCCGCTACTTTGTCCTGTCTTTCAGTTACCGAAGCGATTTCTGTAATGCTGAATGAGGAAGTATTGGTAGTAAGTATCGCATGTTTTGGAGATGATTTATCAAACTCTCTGAAAATACTTTTTTTAACATCCATATCCTCAACGACTGATTCGATTACAAAGTCGGCGTCCGAAACTGCTTCGGCAATGTTTTTTCTACCGTGAATTCTTGATAAAGCATTATCCGCTTCGTCCTTGGTTATAACTTCTTTTTCCACCAACATCTGTAGATTTGACTTTATCTTGTCAATCGATTCCTGAATGAGTTCTACACGTCTTCTTGTTATACTCGTTTTATAACCGGCTTGCGCACATACCTGTGCAATTCCATGTCCCATAATCCCCGTGCCGATTACAGCAATGTTTTTTATATCCTCTACTTTCATACTTGTCCCCCCATACTACTTTTATTTTCCCCAACTGCTATTTATTAACTCCTCGTTATTTATCAACATATGTAGATCCTTAGTTTGTTTGAAGCTCTTTAAGATCTTCATAGTAATCCAATGATTCTGGATTAATCAAAGCGTCTCTATTCAGGACTGGTCTGCCGTGTATTAAATTCGTGACTGCGCTTTCAACTTTCTTCATGTTCATGGTATAGGGGATATCCGGAACTTCGATGATTTTAGCTGGAACATGTCTTGGGGAAGCATTTTTACGTAGAGTTACTTTAATCTTATTTTTTAAATCTTCTGTTAAATGATATCCCTCAGTAAGTTTAACGAAGAGAATGATACGTTGGTCTCCCCGCCAGTTTTGCCCTATCGCCAAGCTATCAGTAACTTCTTCCAAATTTTCCACTTGATTATATATCTCAGCTGTTCCTATCCGAACTCCGGATGGCTTTAGAACAGAATCAGAACGGCCGAAGAAAGTTATCCCCCCTGTATCGCCATGGATTATAATGTAATCGCCATGGCGCCATACATTGGGATATACACTAAAGTAAGCCCTTCTATATCTTTCACCATTTGAATCGTTCCAGAAATAAAGAGGCATTGAAGGAGCAGAGGCTTCACAAACAAGTTCTCCTTGTTGATCAACTACTGGATTACCGTTTTCATCATACGCCTTCACTTTCATTCCTAAAGCTAGACTCTGCAATTCACCAGCATACACAGGAATAATAGGACTTCCAGTACAAAAACACCCATTGATGTCAGTGCCGCCCGAGCTAGAATTAAAATGCAAATCTTTTTTAATTTCCCTGTAGACATACTCAAATCCTTCGGGCAAAAGAGGTGAACCGGTTTGCCATATTTCTCGTAATGACGACAAATCGTAGTCCTTCCCAGGCTTGAGTCCTTGGCCTCTAATGTAATTGATATAGGTTGCGCTGGTACCAAACATTGTTACTTTTTCATCTTGGATTAATCTCCACATAGCGCCTGGATCAGGGTAAATGGGATTGCCGTCATATAAAATTAGGGTGTTTCCTACCGCCAAAGAGCTTATCATCCAATTCCACATCATCCAGCTACAAGTCGTTATAAAAAAATGGATATCTTCTCGCTTCAAATCGGTTTGGGTTATTAGCTCCTTTAAGTGATTAATAAGAATTCCACCAGCTCCTTGCACCATGCACTTTGGCTTACCAGTTGTTCCAGATGAAAACATAATAAACACAGGATGGTCAAAAGGCAATTGTTCAAATTTAATTTCAAGTTCACTTTCCTTAGATAAGAAGTCATCATAATGGACAGAGTTGGGAACATGGCTGATATCAGGTTTTTCTTCGATGTAGGAAGCCACTATAACTTTTTTAATTGAAGTTATTCCCTTTACAATCTCAGCCGCATTGAGAAGAGTATTGAAAGTCTTTCCTTTGTAAAAATATCCATCGGCGGTGAACAAAACTTTCGGTTCAATTTGGCCAAAGCGATCCAAAGCTGCCATTGGACCGATATCAGTAGCACAGGAGGACCATGTAGCACCGATGCTAGTAGTAGCAAGCATAGCAACAGCCGTCTCTATCATATTAGGCATGTACCCGACTACTCGATCTCTAGGCGCAACTCCCATCTCCCGAAGCGATTTTGCAAGACGCGCCACAGAGTCATAGAGTTCTGCGTAACTCATTCTGGCTGATCTTTGAGTTTCCCCTTTAAACACAAAAGCTGTATGATCATCCTTATATCTTAGCAGATTTTCGGCAAAGTTCAGCCTTGCCCCAATAAACCACTTTGCACCAGGCATTTTACTTACATCATCGACGACAGTGTTATAGCCCTTAGAAGCCTTGATCCCGACGAAATCCCACACGGAAGCCCAGAAATCAGGTATTTTACTTATTGACCATTCGTAAAGTTCTTGATAAGTGCGAAAGTTCTTTTTATAACGTTTATTCACGAAATCCATAAACTTGGTTATATTGGCATTTCTTTTCCGTTCTTCTGTTGGTTCCCAAAGTAACTTACCCATATTGCCATCCTTTTTAAATTACTACTCAATCTATGCTATCGAAAGTTGTTGTGCCACCGTCAATAAAGATTATTTGTCCCGTTATGAAGTTCGATGCATCTGAGGCCAAATATATCAGGGTTCCAAATAGATCATCCGGTCGGCCCCATCTTCCAAGCGGTATGCCTCTTTTAAACTTCTCTGCGAAATCTTTGTTTTCGAGAATGTGTCTCGTCAAGGGGGTTTCAATTACCGTGGGCGCGATCGCGTTAACATTTACGTTGAACTTTCCCCATTCGCAAGCTAATTGCTTCGTAATCATATTTACGGCGCCTTTACTTGTACAATAACCAAGGTAATTTCTGGGAAGGGCGAAAGCACTCCGTACAGATGAAACATTTATGATTTTACCTGACTTTTGATTAATCATAACTTTGCCCACCTCTCTGCAACAAAGAAACATGCCCGTCACGTTAAGGGACATCACCTTGTTCCAATCTTCGAGGGGATATTCTTCAGCTGGTTTTGGGATATTCATCCCGGCATAGGTTATGAGGATATCAATTTTTTTGAACTCATCAACAACCTTTTTTACCATGCTCTTAACATCTTCCTCCTTCGTTACATCTACTTGGATCGCCATAGATTTCCTGCCCAGCGATTTAACTTGTTCAGCTATTTTTTCCGATTTTTCTGGATTCATATCGACAACGACTACATCCGCACCAGCACTAGCCAAAGCTACACAAGTGGGTCCACCCAGTCCTCCGGCACCACCCGTAACCACAGCGACCTTTCCCGTCAAGTCATACATGCGTTTGACTTGCTCGGAGACCTTTTCTGGTTCGATAGCGTAAGCTTTTTCCATGAGATCACTTTTTCTCAACAATCGCTACCATTCTTACCATGGAACCGTCGCCTTTCACCCACCTCAAGGGTAATCCTAGAATGGTGCATCTTTTACCGGTCACTTTGTCGATATCTCCGCCAACATTCTCCCAACCGGGAATTCCATGCGTGTAAAGGATCCTGTGGCAAGGTTCCCACAAAGGAAAGTCCTCAATAGCCTCTCTTCCTGTCTCCTTTTTGTATTCCTCTAGCACCCATGGGAGAATTGGTCTGTCTCCTGGCCCTTGGTACCAAGCTATTTTTGTTGCCAATGGATGGTCTATCGCTTGCTGATCTACGCCAACGGCTTTTACCTTCTTTTTAACGAACCATTCACCAGCTTCCTTGTAAAGCCCAGGCGAGTAGCAGAAGTATTTAATGTTGTCACCAAAGTAGCGATGCCAACCCGAGTTGATGATGACGATGTCTCCTTCCTCTATCGTTGGTTCCGCTTTCTCCAAGTCCTCCGGCATGATGACCTCCCACTTTTTCTTGGGTATTGAGACTACAACGCCCTTTCCGCAGTACCTTTCTATTGGCACCTCATCGATGTAGGGGTATCCTTCCTCAACGTGGACTGGCGCATCTGCGTGGGTCGAAGCATGCATTGAATGGGTAATATACTGGCTTAGAACTCGGGATTTCGCGTGGTAATGGACTCTGTTAACTACGTAATCCGCGAAGTATGGCCAGAGAGGAGTACCTGCACCCCAAGGCTGGCTTAAGTCGAAAACTTCAACGTCTTTGCCAAGGATGTTGACAGAAGGCTTTTTGAGTATATCTTCGGCTCTACCCAAGTCCTCCATCGTCAACCCTCCATGCATATAAGGGGAATCTAGTACTTCTTTTTCCTTTTTCAATTTATCACCTCCCTTGTGTTCTCGGGTACGCGGCAATGACCAGCATGGCAGCGGGCACATTTTCTTTATTTATGATATATCGTTCTTCACCGGGGGGTATAAAGAGCGAATCCATCGGGCGTAAGGTTATCTCTTTTTTATCAGGGGTTACTACGGTTATAACTCCGGAAATCACGAAATACACTTTTTCCGTATCGCTTGAACCCATCTCCGCACCGCCGCCTGGGAGGAAATGTGACAGCCCCACCCAGAAGTTTTCGGTGCCTGTCGTTTCTTTGTGATGGAGTCTGAGAGCAACCATTTTGAAATGCCCGGGTGCCTCATAAGGCTTTACATCTTTTAATTCTACCTTTTTCACTCGCTTTACCCCACAATCTCTAATTTAATCTTTGGATCTAATAAGGGAGTGTTTTAGCCATCCCTGAAAGAGCTTTAAGTGCCCCGATGTCCCCAATTAACGAGATGAATAGCGGCAACGCGACACCAAACCAGGGGACCGTACTAGCATCAAAAGGCATTACAAATCCTGGGACCATACCATGAGTGGGGTCAAAGAAATATAATAAATATACTCCAACGATTATCCCAGCTACAATAAACAATATCTTAATTATGGCCCCCACTTTTATGCCACTTATTATGTTAGGGATCAATCTTTTTGGAGGGGGGGCTTGAGGAAGATTCAAAACTCCCATGAGACAGATTAATGCGATAGCAAAAGGCCAGGGTGAATCGGGCCGCAGTTCAACGTTATTTACAGCTAAGATTCCTGCAATAATTGCGATAACCAAACCTATTGCACTAAACACGTTAGGTATGTATGCTGCTTTTGGTGGTGGCATCTCTATTCTCCTCCTCCGTGTTTAAGCATCATCCCAAGTCCCTTATGTGCAACAATGTCCCCGATTATCGACAAGGCAAGCGCTAATGAGACACCTACCCAGAGCCCTCCAGCACCTTCCCAGCCCAAACCCGGTGGCAAAACAACACCCGGTGGCCCCTCAACCGGAGCAAACCAATAGACATACGCACCACCAATAAACGCGGCAAGAACGAAAAACAGTTTCATAATTGCCCCCATTTTGATCCCTGTTTTCAAAATTGGTACCGCTTCTTTTGAGGGCATTCTTTTCGGAAGGCTAGTTACAACCCCTATGATAGTTATTCCCAAGACCGCAATACCGAATGGTGCAAAAGCCCACCCCCAATTTGGAGGGAATTCACGACTTAATGCTATAGCCGCTGCATACAATGCTGCAATCAATCCAATGAAGTGAAATATTGGCGGCACGTATTTTGCGTTTGACACGTTTTTTAATAAAATGTTACGCCTTTTAAGCTTTTCGGTTTTTGGATTGTTTGAATATAAATTTGCCATAAATTTGACATCAAAAATAACTTAATTTTTTTGACGTTTCACCTAAGTTCTGAACCTATTCTGCTATCAAAAAGCTTAGTATAAAAAAATTTATAAAGGCTCTGCTATTAAATAAAATCATGTTAGGAATACTCGGATACGGGTATTTTGTACCGTATTTAAGGATCAAAGTTGAGGAAATCAATAGTGTTTGGAGAAATTATCCTATAAGTTTCTTGAAAGAAAAACTAGGACTTAGCGAAAGAGCTGTGTTGCAACCAAATGAGGATGTCATCACGCTTGCTATTGCTGCCTCTAAAAGTGCTATAAAAAATTCTAAAATTGAGAGAGAAAAAATTGATGCACTTTATCTCGGGACTTGTACAAATCCTTACGACTCAAAACCCTCGGCTACAATTGTTGCTGAAGCCCTTGGACTTAGCCCGTATTTAATGTGCGGTGATGTGCAATTTTCCGGTAAATCAGGAACAGCTGCAATTCAAATCTGCATGGGACTAATAGAGTCTAAAATGGCAAGTTGCGGGTTGGCAATTGGCAGCGATGCACTCAACCGTCACGCTTGCCCGGGACGTTTATTCGAATATGAAGCTTCAGCTGGCGCGGCTTCTTTTGTAATTGGGAGAGAAGAACCTATTGCTGAGATTGAAGGAACATGTTCTTATGCAAGTGACATATCTGAATTTTGGAGAATTGAAGGGGATAGATACATACAAAGTACGGGTCTTTCTTCAGGCTCGCCATCTGGTGATGTTTACCCGATGTGGGAAGTTGGGTATGTGGAACATGTAACACACGCATCAAAATCCTTAATGCAAAAATTAGGTCTTAAACCTGAAGATTACAGTTATTCGATTTTCCAGCAGCCTTTTGGGACCGCTTCTCGCCACATCATGGGAAGACTAGGTTTTACAGAAAAACAGGTGAAACTTGGGACGATTGCTAACATAATAGGAGATTGTGGAGCGGCATCCGCGCTACTTGGTCTGGCAAACGTGTTAGATTCGGCAAAGCCTGACGAACGCATATTTGTGGCTTCATACGGCTTTGGGGGTGGCAGCGACGCTTTTAGCCTTAAGGTGACATCTCATATCGATGGAAAAAGACCCGAGGTTCCTCTTAAAGAAATTCTTGAAAGGAAAGAGCTAGTGAGCTATGCTGATGCTACCAGAAATGAATACAAATATTTACAAGACTTGAATCCTACGTTCTTATGAGGTGCATGAAAATGGGAAGAAAAGTTGCTGTTGTGGGGTTTGGTTCGATGGACAATTCACCTGAAGCGAGGAGAAAGGATGACTTAAAATCGTGGAGAACGAAAATAGCAGATGCTGGTTATGATATTCTAGCTAGTGTTGACAAAGGAATGGATCCAAAGGATATTCAATACATAGTTACCAACTACCATGGGGAGGCTTCGGTAGAAGGTGGAAGCCCTGCGGAAATAGTGGATGCTTTAGGAATGGTCCCTACAGGGCATTCTTTAATAACAGATCAATGTACTGGAAGCGGAACAAGTTTCCACGATGCATACACGTTAGTCGCATCAGGTCTATACGACAGAGTGTTACAAATAGGTTGGGATAGTAGGTATGATATACTAAATCGTGCAGATAAACGTTGTCTCCAATCGAATGTAGATTTCGATTATCATCTCGGTTTCGATCATTATCACGTAACAGACATGGCTAATTATTTTGCATATAAGTACTATGGAAAACGAGACACTTTAGAAGCTTTAGTCACGAGCATAATTCTAAGGTATTGGTACGTGAACAGGAATCCAAGAGCTGGATTGTATGGTGTTCCTTGTCCTATTAAAAAAGATGAAATGATGAGCCTTTTGGATACTAACGAAGAAGAATTCTGGAGAAGACTTCCACGTGGACTATCTACCGATGGAGCAAGCGGGGTAATTTTAGTTCCAGCGGAAGATGCGAAAAAATATACCGATACACCAGTTTACGTTGAGGGTGTAGCGCAAAAGAACACTCCAAATTATCCGGCTTGGCCTATGCACTATCCAGTTCGAAAATATTCATGGCCATCCGTAACTAATACTCCTCCCGATAAGTTTGACTTTTTGTGTTCGCCAGCAGTTTGGCTATCTACAGAAGAAGCAATGAAAAGGGCAAAGGTAGAGCCTAAAGACATAGATTTAAACGAATCGCCATTCCTAATTTTTACATTCTTAGAATCGATGAGGGTCTGTCCACGTTTTGGTGCTGCGAAATTTATCATAGAAGGCGAAACAGCTATCGATGGGCGACTTCCATTCAGTACTTACGGAGGTGCTGATGGATTTGGTAAAGCCTCTGGTGCAGATTGGTCAAATGGTTGTGTTGAGGCTGTGATCCAATTGCGCGGGCAAGCTGGCAAGAGGCAAGCGCCAAAGCACGAAGTGGCAATAATTCAGGGAGTTGGAGGGGTGGGGGGAATGGGAGCAATGTCTGCGACAGCTGTCCTTAGGGGGGGTTAATTGTATTCAGCATTCCCTGAGCCCGCATACCAAATTGCTGTGTATAGGGAACCGATTTATTGGAGAGAAAGAAAGGGTAGATACAGATTAGTAGGTTCCAAATGCAAGAAGTGTGGAGAATTATGGTGGCCCAGGCGAGTATCCGAAGTGTGTCCAAATTGTCATTCTAGAGATTTCGAAGAATATGAATTCAGTCACGAAGGAGAAGTATTCTCATTCATGCAGGATTCTGTCCCTGCCCCTCTGATGGGTATGCATGTTTATGGTCGGGACCGTCGAATCATTGCCTCAGTCAAGTTAAAAGAGGGGGTATGCATAATGCCCACCGAACTCGTCGATTGCAAGCTTGAAGAAGTGAAAGAAGGCATGAAGGTTCGACTCGTGGTTCGAAAGCTCAGAAGAGCAAATAACGGTAACTGGTTATACGGATACATGTGGACTCCTATTAAGGAATAATTTAAAAAAAAGCAATAAGATAATTTAATTTTAAAGGAAAAATTATGAAAGCAAAAAAACCGACTATAGTTGTAGCTGGAATATTGGACACAAAGGGCAATGAAATCAAATTTCTCGCGGAGCAGGTTAGAAAAGCAGGTGGTAACCCAATTATTATGGAGATTAGTTGCGGCGGCGAAGTTGGATGGGCCGACATTCCCGTAAGTGAGCTTATTTCGAAAGAGGGGTACACCAAAGACGATATCTTTAAATTGGATAGGATAAAAGCCGCAGATATCATCGCAAAGGGTGGGATAAAGAAAGTTAAGGAAATGTTGGAAGAGGGAAAGTTGGATGGCATAATTGCGCACGGCGGGGCCACGAGCACTTTTATTGGAAGCAAAATCATGCAATCGTTGCCTCTAGGTGTGCCTAAAATCATGAGTTCGACTCTGGCGACCGGAGATTGCCGTCCGTATATAGGGACACGAGATATAGCCATGTTTTATCCCATCGTTGAGATGGGCTTGAATAAGGTGACAAGAAAAGTGCTTACTAATGCAGCTGCTATGATAGTGGGCGGATCAATGGCCCCTTCGGTTGAAAAGGAAGAAATCAAACCTCTCATAGGCTGCACGATACTAGGTGTAGTGGCTCCCTGTACAGAAAGGGCATCCAGACATTTTGAGTCAAGAGGATATGATTTAATCAATCTTCACGCAGTTGGGGGCGGTGCATCGCTGGAGGAGTTAATCAGAGATGGCGAAATAGTCGGTTCACTAGACATAGCAACTCACGAAATGACGGATCTGGCTTGTGGTGGCGAAATGCATGCGGGGCCTAGCAGGCTTACTGCTGCTGGCGAGATGGGCATTCCCCAAGTGGTCTCTACCGGCGGTCTCGATTTTTTAGGTCCTGGCGGTAATAGAAGCCAAATTATCGAAAGAAAGCTGCGATCTAAGGTCACCGGCGGATTATTCGAGGAAGAGGAGAAAAAATTCCAAGGCCGGTCAATCGTTAACCGAACTCCAAATGCAGCAGCCGTAGGTATACTACCGGAGGAGGCTCAAAAGGTAGCTGGAGCCATGGTGACGAGATTGAATAAGGTCAAAGGGCCGACGGCGTTAGTGGTTCCTATGCGGGGTTGGGGTGAATATGACATTAGTGAAGAAATGGCCAGAACTAATCCCAGCTTGACGAAGGGAA
>JAOUPD010000157.1 GCA_029880065.1 Hadesarchaea archaeon | reverse complement strand
TAGCCCACGAACTCGGCGACCTCTGCCTGTGTGACCCGCTGGCCGGTGTTGGGGTGCGGGGATTACGCTATGCTAAAGAGGTCAAAGGCGTCGCGCGCGTTATCGTTAATGACCGTTCGCTTGAGGCGGTGGAGTTCATCCGAAGGAACATCGAACTTAACGAACTGGGCGGCGTTGAGGTGCACAACGAGGACGCCAACACGTTGCTCTGGCGCCGCGCACCACGTTTTCACTTCGTCGACCTCGATCCTTTCGGGTCGCCAGCCTCATTCGTCGATGCTGCCTGCGCCTCGCTCCTCCGCAGGGGGATGCTGGCCCTAACCGCCACCGACACCGCCCCGCTTTCGGGGACCCACGCCAAGGCATGCATTCGCAGGTACGGCGCTAAACCGCTCAAGACCGAGTATGGCCGTGAGCTTGGGGTGCGGATTTTGATAGGTTTTTGCCAGAGGGCGGCGGGGAAGTACGACCTTGCCCTTACGCCGGTGTTGGCCCACGCCACGAGACATTACTTCAGGGTTTACCTGCGGGGACGGCGGAGGGCAGGCGCCACGAATGATGTGCTGGCAAATCAAGGTTATGTATCGCATTGCCGCGCGTGCGGACATCGGAGCTTGATTTCAGGTTTGGTGCCAGAGTTGCCCCAAAAGTGCGAGTGTGGCGAAAAGCTTGAGCATGCGGGACCACTCTGGCTCGGGCGGTTGGGGGATAAGGAATTCATAGGGCGAATGACCAATGACCTAGCCCGACGAAACTTCAGGCTCGGGCAGCAGGAGCTAACGCTGCTCAATCTCTGCCGCGAGGAAACTGATGGACCCCCCGCTTTCTACGACATGCATGAGCTCTCGGGACGCATGAAAGTTTCACCGCCAAAAATTGTTGAGTTAATTGGAAAGCTTCGAAAACAAGATTACTTCGCCTCGCGCACCCATTTCTCGGGCACGGGCTTCCGAACCGATGCGCCTATGGGCGAAATCATGAAAATTTTCAAACGCGCTTAAATCCATTTGCGATGACGTAGACCTCTGAGCTACCTTTCCGCGAGGCGGGTGGTTTGGAAATCTTCAGGTGATCAAAATTCTTCCTCACGTTTTGAACGAAATCTTGGAAGAACTCCCCCTGGAAAACCTTTATCAACAACTTCCCCCCCTGGCCCAAAACTTCACAAGCGATTGCGAACGCTGCGTCTGCGAGTTCGATCGAGCGGGCGTGGTCGATGCTCCAAACTCCCGAGATTTTGGGTGAAGCGTCGGAGAGGACCGCATCGGCAGGGCGCGGAAGATTTTGTCGGATTAGCTCTGGTGTTAAGGGGTCGGTGATGTCCGCCACGAGGGTTTTAACGTTTTTGTAGGGGAGTTTTGCGATTTCTTGGAGGTCGACGCCCAGCACAAATCCTTCATCGCCAACTTCCTCGCGCGCAACTTGAAGCCACCCACCAGGAGCAGCGCCTAGGTCAACGACGACATTACCGCTTTGAAGCAATTCGTAACGTTCATTGAACTGTTTGAGCTTGAACGCTGAACGTGCCCTGTACCCGGCCCGTTTCGCCATGCGGTAGTAGTGCTCCCGTTTTCGCTCGCGCCGTTGTTTACTCATACCCGACACCTTTCTTCGGCTTGAGCCCACAAGCTTTAAAGCCAAACAAAACCTGCCTGAGTAGCTCGTGAAGATTTGGGTTGTAAAAAAGGTGACTCTCACACTTACAATCGCTCGAGCCAAAACCTTGGATGCTCGAGAGGTGTTTCGCAAGTTCGGCAGCGACCGCACATTCTTTTCGCTCCTCGCTTTGCGAGACGACGACATCAACCGCACGGGCGCGAGAGAGCAGGTAGTCGATGTGCCAGTGGATTTTCTTCTCCTCGCGCATGTGGCGCTCGACCCGTTTTTCGAGACCACCCAGCGCCGAGCCGACGTAAGCGTAGTAGCCGGCCTTAAATGAGCGATTGCCGAGCTCGCCGATGCTCAGCACGAGGTCGTAGGGGACATGGGCAAGGAGCACGTAAGTTCCGCGCATGGGGCTCGATTAATATTTAGACCCACGCTACTTTTGCTTTCCGCAAGGTCCCCAATTAGCAGGTACAACTTGTTTTTAAGCGACTTTGGGGG
>JAOUPD010000044.1 GCA_029880065.1 Hadesarchaea archaeon | reverse complement strand
CGCCAGGTGGAGAGATGGGGGAAAACGAAATTAGTCTTTGGGTAGAAGACCAACCGATTTTTCACGAAGGTAAAAAAGTAAGGATATACTTTCGAGAAGAGAACGGAGAATTTTCAATAGTTTGCGGTTATTGCGGGGTTAAAGAAATATAATTTTCCGGCGTCGCTCGCGATTAACGAACTTGCAAAAGTTGTGGCTGTTGAGGCGGACTTGCCCTACGTGCCCTATGAAGATCGTGCTGTGGAGGAGACCACCAACAGGCTAATCCGGGCGCTTACTGGGCGGCGGGTCTGATGCATTGGGCTGAGTCCCAGATCAGTCCCTTCAGAGTAAACCCATCGGCTTCATGACGGCTATTACTGCGATGAACACTGCACTGGCGACCAAGAACGCTCCTACCAGACCGAACTTGGGAATGGAGAAGTAGAGGACAACCGCGAAGAATACATTGGCAATCATCGCAAAGACCACCCCCCGCGTCAGTTCCGTCGCTTTATCGACGCCTTCGTGAAGGTACTGGAGGAAAATCACTCCACTTGCCCGAATCGGTGCGCCCGCGAGGATGCCGCCCGCGGTCGGCCCCAGCAGCGATGCTACCAGCAGTGCCCCGACGACGATTGCTCCGCCGAACAGAAAGTCGAAGGTTATAGATCTCACGCTTAATTTCATTTTCAACCCCCGTCAAAGTTTCGGCTTGGGTAAAATAAACCCGTTGGCATTTTGTTGTTATGAAAAGTAAACAACAAGTTCATTTTAAGAGGTAGGCGAGAAAATTTATTTGAGTGAAGATGTTTAAAATTGAGAACTTGACGGTCATCGTAAAACAGGGGGACTTGACAAGGCAAAAAGCCGATGCGATATGCAACCCCGCAAACAGCTTGATGTATATGGGTGGCGGGGCCGCGGGAGCGCTGAAGCGCGTTGGTGGCGAGGAGATCGAGCGGGAGGCCTTAAAGCACGCTCCAGTACCGGTCGGAAAAGCGATTGCGGCAACTGCTGGCAAGCTGCAAGCGCGATGGGTCGTGCACGCCCCAACGATGGAGCGCCCGGTGATGCAGATAACGAGTGAAAAGGTCTATTTTGCAACGAAGGCGGCGCTCGAACGCGCAGAAAACATTGGTGCTAGAAGTTTAGTATTCCCTGGTATGGGAACAGGCGTCGGAGGAGTTTCGGAAGAAGCTGCTGCAGGAGCAATGGTCCGTGCGATAATGGATTTTATCCAAGTCGCGAAGACGCTTAAAGAGATAATACTATGTGACAGAAATAAAGAAATGGCTGATGCTTGGAACAAGGAATTGTCCAAATGATAAAACTTCAAGGCTTAACCCGCAAAACGTCAAGTCATCGACCGCGGTGTGCTGTTTGATCAAGCCTACGAGTTAGGCGTGTTGGGGATTGTTCCGGTCTTTGCATTCTATTTCCTGTTCATGGGCGGGATCATCTCACTTGAGTGGTCAACGCTCATAGCTTTCGGTTTGATGCTAGCTTTGGCGAGCGCTGGGTTATTTTTACTCAGCAAGGCAACTTTTAGAAGAGAAGAGATTTTGACGAAGTGGAAGTAGTCATGATTGTTTGGGTTTGGAGTTCAAGGTGCCAAAGGGCATAATCAAAGTCGAGCTCAAGCTTATAGACAATACTGTTTCATATATTTTTAATACCTTTAAACGAGCGGGTACCGGCGTTTCAAATCGCTTATCACTTCACTCAACTCTCATTGTCAACTTGGTGGGCCAGTCTTATAGTACGGGCTGAGTTTGTAGATAATAGCGAATATCCCAAGAAGAATTAGGATGACCGCGGCCGCCCACGCAGCCGCGAGCAATTGATCGACTTTAGCTGAAAGCATCAAATCTCCTTTCAAAATCTCCAGCGCTCCATTGTAGGTCAGCACAGTCAAGCGGGCACTTCCATGGAATAGTTCTGCAATTTCGGGATCGATTAACTGGAGTTCATTCTCGCTCACCTCGAACCCTAGTCGAACCTCGATGCTGTCCTCAGGTGCATAGTGCTCGTCAATATCATCATGCGTCAAGGTGAACAGCGTTATACTGGTCGTGCCAGAGACGAGCGATGATATCTCTAGCGGGTAGTAAAGGAAGTCACTTTGGAAGCGGTAGATGAGCGGGTCTATGCTGTGCGGGGAAAGACCGACCTCGATGAGATCAAAGACGAAGTAGCTCATGCCGCGTTGGAGGTAAGTATCGACTATTGCCTCAAGCCGCTCAGGGGGCACCCCATGTTCAACGTTCTGGTTGTTGAGGAAATTTTCTGCCCATGTGATGAATTCAGAGGCGTTAGTTACTTTTACTATCGTGACATCATGAGCACCTATTCGCTCGTGAAACACTATCTCCACACCTCCCCGGCCCTCCGGCCCCAGCGTAGGAGCTAATAATTCAGGCGCGTGTTCCATAATCAAACGCTGAATTTGAGCAAATGACTCAAAACTACCTTTTTCTACTTCTGGCAGGGAAGGCAAGGGCAAAAATTCTAATACTTGGAAGTTCTCCTTCACGAAGCTCCAGTGAAGTGGCGCTAGCGTCCAATTCCAAACTTCTATGTTTTCCCCGGCGAGCGTGAACCTCGTTGAAGAAATCGCGAAGTCAACCCAACTTCGAACTTCCATGCCTTTCGTATCTAAGGGTTCAAGCGCCCACACCTTTTCACGTGTGTAGGGAAGGGATATCCCCTTTTGGCCAAAATAAGTGGACCACCACTCAGGCAAGAAGATTTCTTCGAGCGTCGCTCCGCACTCGGACCATCCTCCATCCCCCAGAGCGACGAGGGTCCAAATTTTTTCCCAAAGGTTCCTGGGGATGCACTCCTCCAATGGTTTTAGCTTCCATACGATTCCATCTTTAACTTCCTCGAGCGACTGGATGCCCGCAGATGGATTTCCAAGGAGGGATGGCACTAGCACCCAAATATTTTCGCTAAGGTGCTGATCGAAGGGGGTGACCATTAGCTTCCCCCTATTTTCTGGACGACCGCGGTATATATCGAGCAACGTCAGCGTCCACACGTTTTCATGGGTACTCTCCGACACCACTGCCCATCGTCCACCCAAGCCCTCCAAGGACTGTGGCGACACATAAACATCGGTTGAGAGGATGAGTATCTCCTGTTCGCCGTCCCAGGCGATGATCGCCTTTTGACCTGGCCCATAAACGTCCACCTCAGAAGGGATCCACATTCCCCTATCAGCCGCAACTGTTGGTAGTGTGGCGAGAATCAGCAAAGATACGAAAAACCAGAAATAGGATTTTCGCATATGTTTTCCCACTTTACGCTTGATTGGATCAGACTTAAATTTTGTTTTTCATTTGCAGTGCTCAACAAGTAGAAAAAACGGGTTCAGACTGGACGCTGGCTTATGCTAAAGCTGGCGGATGTACTGTAGATTAACTCTTTGACACTCGATTCCATTCTAAGTTACAAGCTCTTCGAGATAGAGCCCTATTCGACACTCCACCAGATGGTATCTGAAGTGGAGGGCACCTTGCGTGAGGGGGTTACGATCAACAACATAATCCGAAATACTTTGGTGCTAGAAGTTTAGTATTCCCTGGTATTGGAGGAGTTTCGGAAGAAGCTGCTGCAGGAGCAATGGTTCGTGCGATAAGGGATTTTATCCAAGCCGCGGGGACGCTTAAAGAGATAATACTATGTGACAGAAATAAAGAAATGGCTGATGCTTGGAACAAGGAATTGTCTAAATGATAAAACTTCAAGGCTAAGGAGTCAACTTTTTACAGCCCGGGTTCCCACTGAGTAAAGAAAGTCCAAAAATAGTCCTCTTCCAAATTATTCAAGGCCATGTCCATCGCATCGGCGCTGATCATCAATTCATAAAAAGTTTCAGGAAGTAATTCTTCATAGGGTGTGAAGATCATCGTGTTGCCGATCCAGCTGAATTCACCGTCAACTTGAGGATAAATTGAGAAAGCATTCTGCGTGGCGGTTTTATTCATCCCCTCGCTGAATGTCACGGTTATAGGGGTGTCTACAGGCACCTCCAACTGCATATTTTGGGGAGAAGTTGATACCACCTTCGGGGGCGTGATATCCCTTGCTTTGTCCGATTTCCATTCTTGGGGATTTTCGACACCCTTACCGCTACATGGGGGGTAAAGATCAGGACGGTTGTTTTCGGTCCATTTCTTAAAGAAAGCCGGGTTCTTGAAGGCGGCGTCTTTTTCTTTGGCGGTTTTGATAGCCTCCTGCCATAATGTCACCCAAGATATGTCACCTCTCTTGAAATTTTCCACCAGGGCCTCCATGTCCTCGACCAAGCCGCTTATCGCTTCTAGGCCAATATCATCGGGATTTGAATCTGGCGTGGCGTCTCCGTTATCCACCGCTTCCCGGTACTTTGCAAAAGTGGTATTTTTGTGGTCTACATCACCCCAACCAACGCTGTTTTCATCGGTCGACGTGTATATTATCTCCACCTTGTTGTCCCATTTTTTCAGATGGTTAATCCATTTACCAGAGTAGCAGGAAGCCACGGTCACGGATATATGAGTTCCGTTTTCTATCCGGCACACCCACTTGGAGAACTGCTCCGGCGTGAGATAGTAACCATCACCCATATCTACAGCTCCGTCGTTCTCCCTCCCGTGCCCGGTTACGTAAATTGAAAGATTCTCGCACGGCTTCATATTCTTTCCCAGATTGTCCATAGCATTGTCTATGTTATTCTCTGTAGGAGCGTTATCCTCAAATGGCCCAAGATGAGTCACACCAAAACCGAAGATATTTTCCATCAAATAGTGCCACTCACCAGCCGATGTGGTAATGTCCCAGTTAGACCCCATTGGACCCTCGATGATTATGGCTTGATTACCACCTGATGGATTGGGGCCTGCAGACCCACTAAAAGCCACAATATTGGAAATAAAATCAGTTAAACTTGGAGAATTTTCATAGGTTGAGTAAGCCCAGTAATCCTTGTTCCAGTATTCCTCAGAGGTTCCCCACAGGTCTTCTCCATTTAGTTGAGGCCACCAACCCTCTATCTCGGTCGTGTACTCTCCGGTCGAGGCGTCGATGAATACATATCGGGTGGGGTGTGAGAACAGAGCGAAGGGAAAGTCGTTCACCCAGAAGAACCAAGTATTTTCTTCAATGACGTAGGTATCTCCTAAGATATCGTGAGGAGTGATTGTATCGCCTAGATTCAGCGGTTCCGGCCACATGAATGCGATAAGGTCGTAATTTAATTCATCAGGTTTTATGATGTTATCGAGAAGAATTTGGGTAGCTTCATCGGAGGTGATTACGGAAGGCTCGGGTTCCTCTTCCGTCGGTTTTGATATCCAAATATATCCAACTATCGCAGCGCATATCAAGGCCGCGATGATTGCTACAGTTAGAATCACAGAGGTTCCGGTTTTATTCAAGGTCAACCCTTTCACTAGAACTGAGTTTGTTGCTATAAAACCTTTAAGAACTTTAAGAAGGCCCAGCTTCATTCTGCGCTACACCACAAAAAAAAGAGAATAAAAAATATTCATTTTCTCACCGGTTTTCCATCATTTGGCCTTTTGAACAGACGGTTCTTGAGAGGCGTGTATGCGTAAGCCAAGAGCACGGGTATGAAGCTTATTGGGAGAGAAATCAGGGGTTGCCCGTACCCAATCAGATTCACTAATGTTATGAATGGAATAATGAACCAAAACAAAACTATGCCATTCTTGACGTTCTTGATGACTCTTGTTTTAATTAGAGTCCCCCGCAAAATACTTGAAAGAGAGAAGAAGCTCAAAAGGAAGATTGAGAGACCCACAGCCAGAGCGATTTCTTGGGTAAGGACACCTCTATTTATTAAGTTAGCGACATCGCCGAAGGGTTTTATTCCCCCCATTATGAGGTAGCCCACAGGGTTAATGAAGGTCCAGAAGGCAAGCCAGAAAAGGGAAGTTGAAATTGGCCAACTCGATTTTCTAAACAAGAGAAACAATTGAAGGAGACAGGTGATTATTAAACTGACTAATATACCTCCTACAGCTATCCAAGCCCCCTGCCATGGCGCAAAACCGTTAGCGGGCGGGCTAGACCATATAAATGAGGGTTCGTAAGGCCACAAAAGGGATATGTGAACCCTTGTGATGGTTCCCCCAAACAAAAGGACAAATAAACCATGACCCGTAACCTCGTGAATCACCTCTCCTAGGATCTTCATAATGAAACCAATGGAGAGAAAAAGGGATAGAAACTTCACACGATTCTCCATTTACTCATCCCCCGTTTGAATCACCCTCTCCGACCCTCTCCGATTAAAGTCCTCTATGCTTCTCGAGGTCGGAGGCTTCCTGATAGATTTCGTTCTAAGTTACGAGCTCTGCGAGCATGTCACGCTTTATTGCCCTCTTTATCTCGAGCGCGATTCTGTCTCCCATGCTCATTCTTCTCTGATATTTCGCATTCGCGTATTTTGAGCCGATTCCCAGATGAGTGTTAGTTCCTCCCCCATGTCTCAATGCAACATCCTGTGTTACCGGAGTGTGCATGAAGACCTCCGATCCTTCTGGAACATCATACAAACCTAAATTCACTCCGCTGATGACCCCCATTTTGGTCCACGTTATCAAAGTTTGCAAACACCACGCCCCGAGAATCCCCGGAGGTTCATGAACTTGAGCCGCCTTTAGGAAAGCGTTGGCAGTTTTGTGGACATCTTTCAATAAAGACTCTCTAATGGAAATATCCGCGTGAAATGTAACCTCAAAACTAAGTGGATACGGTGTCTTACTCCAATCCGCTTTTAATTGAACATCAGCTGGTAGCCTTATGACGCCGTCGTGGGTGGCTTCTCGTCTTTCATCAATTGATAGGAACTCATTAGCTAAGCACGATCGAGCCTCTTCTATGGGCACGTTATAGATTTCCGCATATGCTTTTTCGGCATCCCCCCAACTTTCCTTTGCGTTTAGCGGAGAGAAGAAATAATTGAAATTGGCATGGGGGCCAGGAACATATTCTTCAATTCTTGCTATTTTCAAACCATCTTCATCTATATTTCCAATTTCAACTTCTCTCTTGACTTTTTGTTCTAGATCGTCTGAATTGCCAGCAAAAATAAAGGATCGTTCAAATTGTCTGTGCTTAAATTCGGTTTTCAAAATCAGTGGCTGTTCGATTTTTTTCTTAAATTTTATTTCGTCTTTTTTTATCTCAACCTCGAAAGATTTTGGGGTCGGTATTCCCGCCTGTTGAGCAAACCAATAGTAATCCTTCTCTATTTCTCCACGATTTTCTATTTTCAAAAGTTTTCTTGAGCCGACGATTGGGACTGCAAAATCATTTTCAATCACGCTGCATTTTTCATCTCCACCGACATAAACGCTGAAAGCTCTATTGGGGATCTGAAGGCATTCTAAATCAACCAAATCATCAACAAACTTTACAATATCAGAATATTTGTCCAAGATAAGGATTGCGTGTGTGAATTTTTTCTTCTTAAGATCAGCTATATCTCTAACTACAAGCATATCTCGCCTTACAACGGCCGGCAAATCTTCGACGACTTCTTTTGACTTTCCGACCATTGGGTTTTGAAGGTAAATTATTGCCCTTTGCGGCGTGGTGTAAATTAAATACGGCAAATCATAATTTCTCGCACCCGCCGCTGCATCTAAAGCGGAATGAGAGCCCAAAATTAAAGCCTTGGGAGCTTTAAATTTTTTCGCCGTCTCTTGCATTTCGTTTCTTTCAATCATTTTATTGACTCCTTTGCCGCACATGCGGTCTTCAACCATTTATATTTTTCTACTATTTACTTAAATGTCAAGATGTATTTTTCTCGCCCAAATACCTTCGATATTTTTTTACTGTATTGGCGAGGCTTGAAACATCAAATAGGTTAAGTCCAGTGCATTCGTTTGTTGCCGCCAGGTACATGTCGCATATTATCTTTTTTAAAAGCGGATCTAATTTCGATGGTTGAGAGCTACACAAACTTTTCCAATCTGTTATTCCTTTGATATCAGCTTCTCTCTTCGCCTTCTCAATATCTTTGTACCAATCTGTCTTTCGGTAGTACTGCCTTGCGATTTCCTTGCTCACGTGTAAACCTTCGTAAGTAAACCTGCATTCGTCTAGGGTGCCGATGACATCCACGACGATTAACTTTCTATCACCATCGAATGCTAACTCGATTTTTCCGTCATCGTTTTGTAATTTGGCCCTTGCGGCAATTTTTGAAATCAAATTGTTTGTGTGGGATAATTTATCTTTAATTTCTTCGATCTCTTCATCGGTTAGGCTTGCAATTTTTTGTGCTTCCGACCACGTGATGTATCGATCCCTTTCTTCTAATTTTGTGCTCACATCAAAGAAAGGCTTTTCAAGTTTTTCTCCTGGCTTGGGGAAGTGGTTCAATCCTAGGTCCTCATAACTGATTTGACCGTTTTTAAACCTTCTGAAAATGCTTGAACCTTCAGGTAAGCTGTTTCTATACATGATTTCCATCGGTACCAAAAAATTTACCAAGGCATGTGTAAACACGC
>JAOUPD010000156.1 GCA_029880065.1 Hadesarchaea archaeon | reverse complement strand
TAGTGAGATCGGAACAATTCAACCGATAAGGGAGATAGGAAAGATAGCCCGCGAGAACCAAATCTATTTTCACGTGGACGCTGTAGCCGCAGCAGGGAAGGTGCCCATCAACATTAAAGAAGAAAATATTGATTTCATGTCAATTTCTTCCAATGACATGTACGGGCCGAAGGGCATGGGAGCTCTCTACATAAAAAGTGGAGTCAAAATTCAACCAATTATACAGGGGGGCGGCCAAGAAAGGGGGCTGCGTTCGGGTACAGAAAACATACCGGGCATAGTTGGCATGAGTAAGGCGGCTGAGATCGCCCGAGAAGAAATGGCGGACGAAGGCAGACGATTGAGCAAGCTCCGGGACAAGCTCATAAATGGCGTTCGGGATACAATCGAGCGTTCCTACCTGAATGGCCACCCGACTAAGAGACTTCCTAACAACGCCAACCTCAGATTTAGTTATATAGAAGGGGAGTCCCTCATCTTGGATTTAGACATGCTTGGCGTTCAGGTGTCTTCGGGTTCGGCATGCACTTCAAAGACCTTGGAACCTTCCCACGTATTGCTCGCGATAGGCTTGGCCCACGAAGAGGCGCATGGGTCTTTAGTCTTCACTATGGGCAGGCAAAATTCAGATGCAGATGTGGATTATGTGCTGGAGGTGTTGCCGGGCGTGGTGAAGAGGCTGAGGGCAATGTCTCCACTGACCCCAAAAGAAATGTTGAAGTGACATGGATGTACAGCGAAAAAGTTATGGACCATTTCAGGAACCCGCGAAACATAGGCGAAATTCCAGACGCAGACGGAGTTGGGACCGTAGGCAATCCCGTTTGTGGCGATTTAATGACCATGTACATTAAAGTTGAAGACGCCACGTTGAAAGATGTCAAGTTCAAGACATTTGGTTGCGGAGCAGCCGTAGCCACAAGCAGCATGATCACAGAGCTCGCGAAGGGAAAGACCATCGAAGAAGCTTTAAAGATCACCCGGAGCGATGTGGCGGACAGCTTAGGCGGTCTTCCCCCAATCAAGATGCACTGCTCTAATCTAGCCGCAGACGCCTTGCATGCGGCCATAAATGATTACCTAAAGAAAAGGGAGGCAGAGAAATGAAAACTTTCGTGAAATGTGAAATGTGTAATGCTGAACTCCCCGCGGACAAGTGCGTATTTGCAACTTACAAAAAGGTTATCGATGGAAAGGAATACACCTTTTGCTGTATACATTGCGCTGGAGTTTTTGAAAGGAGAAAAAATGAAAATAAGTAAACAGGCTCAAAACCTTGCTCTAAAGCGTTTTACAAAAGTCTTTTTTCTCCTTTTATTTTCTGAATCTCTGTAATGTCCTCGGTCACCTCGAGACAGCCCAAGTATTTCCCGTTTTGGCTCCTCACTGCGAAGTACCTTATGTAAATTTTTCTATTGTCTAAATCTATCCAGAATTCAGCGGAATCTCTCCTGTTGTGTTTGAAATCCTCTATTATCTGGTTTACTTTGTGTAGACTTTTCTTGGGGTGGCAGTCCTGAACCTTCCTGCCGAGAACAGCGGGAGAGCGTGGAAATATTCTGGCGCCGTTTTTGTTGAAATATCGTACCGTATCGTCCTTGTCCAAAAAGGTTATCTCCACGGGCAATGTGTTCAGCAAGTCATCTAAAATTTCTTTGTCGACTTTTCCTGTCAAATGTCCACTTCCTAATCGTTAATCTACCCATTAGATTTTGTTCGATAACTTTTTGAACTTTTGCATCTAAGTTAGCACAAGCATCTTAAAATTTTTGTCAGAAAAATCGCATCACTAAATTGGAAAATTAATAGGCAATGGGTGTAAGAAAAATGTCGGAGATGCACCCGTCTGTACTGAACGGAAAAATATTGGACGGTTATACTCTCCACGTTGCCAATGTTTTCCCCGGGCGATTCGTAGAGGAAACAAACTTTGAATTGTACTTGAAAGCCGCCGATGGCGCGGTTTCTGAAAACCCTGTGGTAAAGGGTAAATATTTTTCTGGAAGGGGCAAGTTTTACAAACCTTGGCTAGAAATATATTACGACAACATTTCAAGGTTCAAATCTTCAAAAACGGTGAACCTATCTGAGAATAATTTGGACGAGAAGTTGTTTA
>JAOUPD010000155.1 GCA_029880065.1 Hadesarchaea archaeon | reverse complement strand
GGGATGCTCATTGGGTGGGAACAGTTGAAGGCACCTTAGGCACAGAGACATATGAAGGGACATATGAATCGTGGGTTAGTGTGAGCATTAACCCATTAACTGGAGAGGGAACCGTAAGCGAAAAATTCAAAATTACCATTACTACAGGACCATCACAGGGCACTCTTTCGGGCAGTAGTAGATGCAAGCTTGCAATGCCACAATTTTCAGGCACGTTAGTAGCCACACATGGTACGGGCGATTTTGAAGGCGCAAAGATGACGGGTTCATTCAAAGGATACCATCCAGACCTAACACATATCATAGCGGACGCATGGGGTATAATAATACGTACTTAGGATGAGTGAGATATTAAGGGAAAGGAAAACAAAAGCTAATAACCAAAATCTCCTCTTTTTTTAAAGGATTCAGAAACCTACATCAAATACAAAGAAACAATAAATTCTTCTATTCCCCTTTTTCTTTTTTTTATACTCCTATAATATCTGTAACATGAGAAATTAACTCTTAAACAATCACGCGCATAATATGTTATGTGCATATTTGGAAAGTTCCGATATCGCGCGCGCGAATCTCTTTTACCTAAAATTAGTGGTGGACCGGGCGGGATTTGAACCCGCGGCCTCCGCCTCTTTCGGCTGGACATGCGAAGGCGGCGTATGCACTGACGGCTACGCGGTCGTCATTCATGCCAGACTGAACTACCGGCCCACTAGGGTTTCAAACAGAGTCCGTATTAAACGTTTTTTGCCATCTGCAAACGAAATGCATAATCAGAATTTTCCATTTGCAAGCGCTTGGTTAACCTTGAAAAGAAGACCAATGAAATATAAATCGCTGGTTTTAATAGCTTAACTGGAGCCCTCCTATGAGCACGAAAACGTTTCCTAAAAGTTTCGTTGATAAAGCTTACCTAATCGGGTTGCGATGTGGAGATGCGTCCGCACAGAAGATAGGTAAGCAAATTAGAGCTACCACTGGAACCACCCATCCGGCCATGATAAAGCTCTTCAAAGATGTCTTTAGTGATTACGGTAGGGTTAGATGCATTTCGTGTCGACACATGAAGCGTGATGAAATACCAAGACCGCGGTTCGACTGGACGCTTCAATGTGATCTAGACCAATCTTTCAAATTTCTGGTAAGGAAGCCCAAAGGCGTTCCAAAATGGATCTTAAATGACGATGAATGTTTCTTACACTTCTTAGCTGGCTACTTTGACTCAGAGGGCACCATAAATATTACAAAACATGGAATTTATCTTGATCTCAGGCTATGGCTACATAGCGAGGATTTTGAAATTCTCAAAGGCATCAAAGATAAGCTAGTAAAATTGCTATATCATCCAATTCTTCGTATAGCACAAAAGAAGGGTGAAAGGAGACATAGTAGAGATTACTGGCAACTGGACATCCACAAGCGTGCTGAAGTATTGAGGCTACTTCAATCACTGCCGCTAAAACATGAAGAAAAGCGAAAAAGACGTAAGCTTGCATTGGAGATCCAAAACATCAAACGCTGGTCGGAAGTTAAGAATAAAGTAATAGCTTTACGTGAAACCGTACATGCAGAGGTGGAGCGATGTGTCAGAGAAGCACGCGAAGATTATGAAAAACGGCATTGAAAGAGTTGTTAAAAAAATTTAAATGTACGCATAATCGCTAACGGATCAAAGTTAATATACCTGTTTCATTTTTCTTATTTTTGGTCGGGCAACGGGCGGTAGCTCAGCTTGGTAGAGCTTCCGAGTCAGCTTGATCAAGTCTAAGCTGGCGGAGACGCTGTAGACGCCTGCCAAAGGTGGGCATCACCCAGCCTGCCAAGCGCACAACACAGAAACCGGATTGTCGCAGGTTCAAATCCTGCCCGCCCGACCAACCGAATTATGTAAGGCATGCTGAGTTTTGCCGAACTGAAGCCCTTTGACAAACTTCAGTGGAAACCGCGATGATCGAAAATACGCTTGGGAATGTTGGGAGCATATAAAGAAAAGTCGGGGAACTTATCTACAGAGAGAAAGAGATTTGCAGGTGATACCTTCAACTCACGCGCACTCTTTATAAAACATTTGATACCATAATTTTGAACAACGGGCCGGTAGTCTAGCGTGGTTAGGACGCAGCCTTTAC
>JAOUPD010000154.1 GCA_029880065.1 Hadesarchaea archaeon | reverse complement strand
ACTAAATTTGCTCACTTTCATCACCGGCGCTCTACCCAACAGCCCCCCTAATTCTGCCCATTCTCCCTCTTTTCCCATCGGAATTATTCTGACACCGGTTGCCTTGTCGTTCACGACGCCTATCGCGCATTCGTCCGCGATGATCGCGGCAATCGTCTCCGCTGGTGTCTTACTTGGCACCACTATCATGTCCAAACCAACTGAACAGACAGAAGTCATCGCCTCCAACTTATCTAAACTCATGGCGCCCTTGGCCACCGCTTCAGCCATCCCCTTGTCCTCGCTGACGGGGATGAATGCCCCGGATAGACCACCGACATATGAAGTCGCCATCACGCCCCCCTTCTTCACGGCATCCGTGAGGAGAGCAAGCGCCGCAGTACTACCATGAGTTCCACATTTTTCCAACCCCATTGCTTCAATTATCCCCGCGACCGAATCGCCTTCAAAAGGAGTTGGGGCCAACGATAAGTCAATAATTCCGAACTCAACATTCAGCCTTCTTGCCATTTCCCTCCCAACGAGTTCTCCAACCCTTGTTATCTTGAATGCAGTTTGCTTGATTTTCTCGGCCAGCTCCCCGAAATCAGCATCACCCAGCTTTTCTACTACAGCTCTAATGACTCCTGGGCCTGAAATTCCAACGTTGATGCTGTTCTCCGCCTCTCCAACACCGTGAAAGGCCCCGGCCATGAATGGATTATCAGGAGGGGCATTTGCGAAGGTGACAAGTTTAGTACAGCTCAATGGATTAATTGCAGCGCACCTCTTCACGACCTTTCCCATCCTGAGCACGGCGTCCATGTTGATTCCACTTTTAGTGGTCGCGACGTTTACGGATGAACATAACCGCTTGGTTTTGTTCAACACCTTCGGGATGGAATCAATCAAGAGCTCGTCTCCCTTGGTGAACCCTTTGTGGACTAGAGCTGAGTATCCACCAATATAATCCACTTTCAATTTTTCCGCCGTCGAGTCCACACATTTCGCTAATTTCACGCAAGTGCTCTCTTTTTTGGTGTTTACCGCATCCAACAAGAAAGCTAGGGGAGTGACCGCGATCCTTTTATTGACAATCGGCAGCCCGTATTTCATCTCCACTTCCTTTGCTTCTTCTACGAGACTATGGCCTACCGCGGTGATTTTTTTGTAGACCTTTTTGCACATCCGATCGATATTTGGATCGACACATCCACCAAGATTTATCCCCAACGTGACTGTTCTGATGTCCAGCCGTTCAAAGCTGATCATTTTTATCGTTTCGACTATCTCCTCCGTGGACAACCTCATAACCTACACCCGGTGCATGTATCTGAAAAGGTCCTCGTGTTGCATTATGATCTTCACTTTCTGCTTATCAGCGACTTTATCCAAAGCTTTTTGAATCTCGTTTCTCTTGACCCCCCTTACATCCACGAGCATAATCATGGTGAAGAAATCTTGTAAAATAGTTTGACTTATGTCCTCGATATTGACGTTGAGCTTAGCTAATTCCGTTGTGACGGCAGCGACTATACCGGGGTGGTCGACCCCCGTGACCGTAATCACAGCGCGCTCTTTTTTTCTTGCCAAAAGTCTCCCATTTTTAAAGTATACGTTAATTTAGATATAAATGCAATAATTTGTCGGAGTTCAACAGAATGGGGGAATAAAAACGGGAAGTGTAAAGGATCTAGAAATTTTAAGCCGGCCAGAAGACAATAAAATGGGAATCGGCAGGTTTCACTTTTCGGACCGCTACTCCGTGTTCGACTGGGGCGAGATGCCAGATCATCTCCTCAACAAGGGGGCTGCTTTGTGTATAATGGGTGCTTACTGTTTCGAGAAAGCGGAAGAAAAAGGGATAAAAACCCATTATCGAGGCGTAGTAGGACGAGATGGAAAGGTTGTCAGAATCGACGAACTGCATGAGCCGACTAATATCATGGAGATAAATCTAGTTCGGGTAATTCGCCCGAAAAAAGGAAGTGGGATCAATTACGATTATAGCGTGTTTACACATGACTTGGTAAATTTTTTGGTACCGATGGAAATCATGTATAGAAACAGCTTACCTGAAGGTTCAAGCATTTTCAGAAGGTTTAAAAACGGTCAAATCAGTTATGAGGACCTAGGATTGAACCACTTCCC
>JAOUPD010000152.1 GCA_029880065.1 Hadesarchaea archaeon | reverse complement strand
ATCTTTTACCAGATGAAGAAGGAGATTTATGAAAAGCAGCTGCTGGGCGACCGGGTGCTCGCCGAAGAAAAACCGTTGCCCTCGGTCCAGAGTGTGTTACAAGAATTTATGTAAATTCTGATTCTTCAGCTTTGAGTTCATCTGGAGTTTATTTGCACAAAAATAGACTAATTATTAAATTAATTACTATAAAAAACTTATACAAAATGGAAAGATTTAAATAGTTTTTTCTATAGTAGATTTGATGTCAGAAAAAAATCTAGGCTACAATATCCGCGTAAAAGCCGAAAAAGTAGATTATAAAGTATTTAGAGACCAATTGGAGATTGTTAAAAGAGCCGACGCCGCTGGCATTCACTACTTGGGCATTCCAGAATTCTTCGCGAGATTTGATTCGAAAAGGCTCCATTCGCTACCTTACATGGGAGCCGTTGCTACAGTAACAGAGCATGCGAAATTTGGTCCCGATGTTATGGAAGTGCCCCTTCTCCACCCAATACATGTCGCCGATACAACTGCGACTTACGATGTCATGTCGAACGGACGCTATGTCCTAGGAGTAGGAGTGGGAATCTGGCCTTCTGAATACGATAACTTTCAGCTTCCTTGGAAAGAACGTGGACAAAGACTTGATGAAGCCCTTGACATAATGAAAAAGTTGTGGACAGAGCCCGCGATCTATGATTACAGAGGAAAATTCTTCACACTCAAGAATGTCTGCAGTCCGCCCTGTGTTCAGAAACCCCATCCTCCAGTATGGGTTGGAGGTGGATCTGATGCCGCCCTAAGGAGGACAGCGCAATACGGCAACGAGTGGGCTCCAGCTTGGTGGATGCCAGGGATGGCGGAAGAGGGTGATATGGAAGCGAAAGCGGCGCCAGGCGAGAAACTTTCGTGGACAACTCATGGATTAAAAAAAGGATTCACATGGGAATCTGCATTAAAGAAATTGAGAGAATATTGTACGAAATACAAGAGGGAACTCGTGCTAGGACGAGCTCCTAGGACACCTAAAGAAGTCGGATTTAACATGAGGATCAACGTTAACATCAATCCAGACAGGGAAAAGGCCATAGAGGAAGCACGACACTTCTGGGTAGATGTTAGGGCAGGACGCACCCAAGGAGCCGGCTCGTTCGAAATGAAATTGAAACAGGCAGCCGTTGGAAACGCTGAGGATGTAATCGAGAAGTTCGAGGAGGTTTACAAGAGCGGGGCCCACTGCATAGTTGTTTATCCCATAACTACTGATTCGAAGACCCTGTGGGACAGGATAGAGAAGGAAGTGCTCCCGAGTTTATAAATTTGAATTTCAATACTTCTAAAAATTCAAATAGACTTTACATAGCAATTAATTTTTGTGCAGACCGAGCAATTATTGTGCAGAAATTGAATTATTGTGCAAGTCCTATCAGCAAAAAAAATAAGAAGTAGAAACGCCAAAAAAGTTTTTGGTTGTGCCAAAGTTTGGTGGAAAATAACTTGTCAAATTATGATGAGGCTTCGGTTTTAGAAGTGCTAGATAAAATAAGCCGTAGTGTAGTCAACGTAAGCACGATTAAGCTCCTCCACCACATGTTCTACAGAGTAGTCCCGCTTAAGGGAATGGGTTCTGGGACCATCATTAATCCAAAAGGCCACATTTTGACGAACAACCACGTGATTATGGGTGCAGAGAAAATCGGCGTGACGATGGTCGATGGACATGCACTATCAGGGGAAGTGATGGGGACATGTTCAATCCACGATGTGGCCATCATCAAAGTAAAGGAGGAAAAACTCCCATCCGCAGAACTGGGCGATTCTGATAAATTAAAAGTGGGTCAAAGAGTCTTTGCAATTGGCAATCCTTTCGGGCTTACGGGTGGCCCAACAGTTACCTCTGGGGTAATAAGCGCTCTAAACAGATCTATAGAATCGCAACGAGGTGTGATAGAAAATCTCGTTCAAACCGACGCCGCCATAAACCCGGGAAATAGTGGCGGGCCACTGGTTGATATAAGGGGAAAAGTGGTTGCAATTAATACAGCGATTATCCCTTTCGCGCAGGGCATAGGCTTCGCCATTCCAATAAACTTAGCTAAAAAATGCGCCGAGGATATCATTGCTCACAAAGGCATGATTAGACCTTGGCTTGGTGT